>DATEGN010000497.1:0-9424 GCA_035280125.1 Gemmatimonadaceae bacterium
AATCTCAACGTCCTCGGCGCGAGAGTCGTGCGTCACGTCGCCGATATGTATGGCGACACCGGCAGCCCTCTGCATCATGGGCTGGCAACGGACCGCCTCGTTGTCGTCTGCGAAACGTCACGTCCGGCTGATCCGGTCTCGTCGGCGCTCGAGAGTGTCGAGGCCCGGACACCCATTTTGACCGCGAAGCCACGCTCGGAGGATCAAGTCGCTCGCGTGGGCGGTGACACGCCACCACGCCTTCGCCTCGAGATTCCATCCGAATTCACTCAGTTGCTCGCAACAGCGCCTCAGGAGGCTCGCGCCTGGCACACGGCAACTCGCGAGCACTTTCAGTGGGCATTCGCAAGCGGCTATGTCGTCACTGGCCTCCGCCGCGATACGGCGACCGGCCGGTCCTTCTATATGCTCGAGCAGGTGGCGCGATGAGAATAGGTTCTCGATTTCGGTTGACTGGCCTCCTCCTCGCTGGGTTTGCGGCCGTCGGCGCAGCGCAACAACCCCACTCGATCGAAGCTCGTTATGCAAAGACCGAAGTTCGGATACCGATGCGTGACGGCACGCAGCTTTTCACTGCCGTGTACACGCCACGTGATACTTCGCGCAACTATGCGATCATGATCACGAGGACGCCGTACAGCATCGCCCCGTATGGACCGACTGCATTTCCGCGTTCCCTCGGTCCATCTCCGCGCTTCGCGGACGACGGGTTCATCTTCGTCTATCAGGATGTACGCGGCCGATTCTTGTCGGATGGCAATTTCGTGCACATGACGCCGTGGCGGGGGATGGCGGGCGCGATCTCGACCGACGAGAGCACAGACGCGTATGATACGATCGACTGGGTCGTCAAGCACGTTTCGCACAACACCGGTCGCGTCGGGATCTGGGGTATCTCATACGGCGGATACTTCACTGCGGCGGCACTGGCACATGCTCATCCCGCGCTCAAGGCCGCGTCACCGCAGGCGCCACAAGCCGACTGGTTCCTCGGTGACGACGTACATCATCACGGCGCGTTTCTGTTGGCGAGCGCGTTCGAGTTCTTTGCGACGAGTGGACTCGCTCGGCCCAAACCGACAGTGGCCTACCCCGCCCGATTCGAATTCGGCACGGACGACGGCTACAAGTTCTTTCTCGACATGGGGCCGCTCTCCAATGCCGATCGGCAATACTTGAAGGGACGAGCACCATTCTGGAATGACATGATGGCGCACGGCAGCGACGACGCGTTCTGGGAGGCACGTCGCCTCGGACCACAGCTCCGCGACATCACACCAGCCGTGCTCACCGTGAGTGGCTGGTACGATGCCAACAACCTGCGCGGCGCGCTGATCGTGCACGAGTCAATCGAGAAGCAGAGTCCAACGACGTCGAATCGGATCGCACTCGGTCCGTGGTCCCATGGCCAGTGGAGCCGCGGCACTGGCGACGCGCTCGGGGATCTGCGATTCGGATCGGCGACGAGTCTATTCTTCCGCGACAGCATCGAGTTTCCCTTTTTCAAGCACTATCTGGAGGGCGGTGAGGATCTTGGCCTTCCCGCAGCGACGGCATTCGAGACGGGCGATAATCGCTGGCGCACATTTGATTCCTGGCCGCCAAAGGCGGCAACACCGCGGATGCTGTACTTCCATTCGGGCGGGACGCTCTCGCTCGTTTCACCGTTAGGCAATGAGGGAAACGCCTTCGATCAATACGTGAGCGATCCGGCGAGTCCGGTTCCTTTTCTCGAGCGGCCCAACACTAGCATGAAGCCGGACTACATGGCGTACGACCAGCGCTTCACCGCCGCTCGCTCTGACGTGCTGGTCTATCAAACGGAGCCACTCGCTGCGGACCTGACGATCGCCGGCTCGGTGCGGCCGACCCTCTACGTCTCGACCAGCGGCACCGACAGTGACTGGATCGTAAAGCTCATCGACGTACATCCGGACGCCGCCTCAACCGATGCGACTACAACCGCGACGTCGGCGGGGTTCCAGGAACTGGTTCGCGGCGATGTCATGCGCGGCAAGTTCAGGAACAGCTATTCGAAGCCCGAAGCGTTCGTGCCGGGAAGAGTCGAGCGCGTGTCGTTTGGCATGGACGACGTCCTTCACACGTTCAAGAAGGGCCACCGGATCATGGTGCACATCCAGAGCAGCTGGTTCCCGCTCGTCGATCGAAATCCTCAGAAGTTCGTCGATATCTACAACGCATCGGCCTCCGATTTCACGAAGGCAACAGAACGGGTCTTTCACGCCGCTCAAGCGGCGTCGGGCGTCGAGCTGCCGGTATTGCCTTGAGCCGTGATTGCGGGGCGGCGGAGATGAGCGGCGGAACATCCCATGTACGTGGGGTGATACAAGGTCTGCAGGCTGCCGTCATCAGCTCCGCCACCCATGCCGGGGGATCGGCCTCGTATGCAGACTGGAGCCAGAGTGCTCACGAGCGTCGTCGCGCTCGCCGTGTTTGCGCCTGAAACGTCGACCCTGTCCGCGCAACAAGGCGTGCCAATAACCGAGCCTCGGCCGCCCGTCCGTGGCGATCACCTGCGACTCTACAAGAGCTCCAGTGACAGTGCCCCTATCGTCGGCAAACTGCGCTGGATTGCAAACGACTCGATCAGCGTCATACCTGACGAGGACTCGTCTGTTCGCGTGCTCTTCTCTCAAAGCGACGTTGCTCGCATCGAGGTCGAGCGAGACGCGGGCATGCGCGATCAGGTCGCGACGGTCATGGCGGGCCTGGGCCTGCTCGGTGGTGCGGCAGCCGCCGTTTACCGGTGTTTCAGTAACCGCGAGCAATGCGCCGCCGAGCGCGACGCGCAAGCACGTGCCGAAGAGAACGGCGATCCGTACTTGGACAAGTCGCTGCTCCTGATCGGCGGCGGCGGTCTCGCCGGCGCCCTCCTCGGCTACATTCTCGCGCCGCCACCGCACTGGGAAGTCATCGCGTTTCCGACACGTACTTCATCAGCCGACGGAACGCCGCACTGGGGATTGTTGTTCGGCGTTCGATACCAGCTCGGTGCTCGTTAGGCCCACGTGTCATTCCGAGCGAAGCGAGGAATCTGCACTTGTGGTTACGGTGCACTGGGCGCGATTGCCGCTGGCGCCAGCACAACGAGTTGTCCCGACATCATCGGTAGGTGCGACGCGATGGAGCACACGAATGGATAGATCCCGGCACGCCTGGCAACGTAGGTTGCGGCTGTCGTTTTCTGCGGCGGTAATGGAACCACGAGATCCGGCAAGACGAACGAATGCACATCGTCTTCAGGGTTAATGAAGTTGAAACGAATGGTGTCGCCCTCGATGGCGGTGATGCTGGAAGGCGAGAAGGCATAGACCTCCTTTCCTTCGAGCACACCCCCCTTCGCGAAGTCTGCTTTTAGAAACGGCAGTACGCCCCGCTCTTCTTTTACCAGTAAAGGGACGGTCGTGATCGTGATGGTTCGCATGCGCGGGACGTAACGCGCACGCCCCGGTTGTTGAGAGCATGCAGCGATCAGGACAATCGCCAGATAGCGCCGGTTGAGCGAGGCCACTTGGGGATTCAACGTTTAGGTGTGGCGGACGATTCGAGATCGCTTTTCCGCAGAGGCTCTTGCATGCGTATCGGAATTCTCGGTTCGGGACTGATGGGTGGCAAGCTCGGAGCGCTGTTGGCGCGAGCCGGCCACGACGTCGTCTTCAGCTATGCGCGCGACACCAAGAAGCTCGAGAGTCTCGCCCGGGATGCAGGACCCAAGGCGCGCGCCGGCACACCGTCCGAAGCAACCCGCGACGCCGAG
The DNA here is from genome assembly GCA_035280125.1 of Gemmatimonadaceae bacterium. Classification (GTDB taxonomy): domain Bacteria; phylum Gemmatimonadota; class Gemmatimonadetes; order Gemmatimonadales; family Gemmatimonadaceae; genus AG2. The sequence continues at coordinate 3,779 of DATEGN010000497.1, forward strand.
GCGGTGCTGGTGGCCGTACATTGGTCGCGGATCGACGACGTTTTGAAGCATGCCGGGAATCTCTCTGGCAAGGTCGTCATGAGTTGCTCGCTGCCCATGAACGCCGACGACACGGCACTCGTTTTCGCCCACACCTCATCGGGCGCTGAAGAGCTCGCGCGGCGCATTCGCGGCGCACACTTCGTCTCCGCATTCAATACAGTACCGAGTGAGGTCTTCTTTAGCGTGTTCGCAACACGGAGCGAGCCGCCGAGGCCCAGTCTGGTCTATTGCGGTGATGACGATCGCGCGAAGCAGGTGGCGGCCACGCTCATCGGCGACGTTGGCTTCGATCCCGTTGACGCCGGGCCACTGCGCATGGCCCGATACACGGAACCATTTGCGTTACTCGTGGCGCAGCTCGCCTACGAAAGCAATGATGGGCCCGAGTTGGCGTATCGCTTCGAGCGACGAGCGCGAGAGTTGCACTAGCTGCAGACTGATCTTTGGAGGAGAGCTCATGCGTAAAGAAGTCTGGCGCGGTCTTGCCCTCGCTGTCGCACTCGTCGTCAGCGCTGCGTGCGGGCCGTTTCACCGCAGCCCAGAGTTAGACTCGGTCGTCATCTTCCATAACCAATCGGTCGATCAAGCCGACGTCTACGCGCTCGGACCCGGCGGAGATCCAACGCGGATCGGGACGGTCTTTGCGGGAAAGACCGAGACGCTTCGCGTGAACCAATCGATCATTGGTGCCGCAAACCGAGTAAACGTCATCGCCCGCATCTTCCCGAGCGGTCGCGTCGTCTCGAGTGGTCCGTTCACGCTCGGCCCAGGCGACTCGATGGACGTCACCCTGTCGAGCGATGAAAGATTATTGTCGGTGCTCCCGTCGACCACTGGCGAGTAACGCTGCCTAACGAATCAACGGCCGTCCATGCGCGCGAGGTCAGGCTCGACGTGCGTGCGCATGCACTCCGGGCACACGCCGTGACTGAGTTGCGTGTAGCGCGAAACGTACGACTCGACGCTGAGCCAATAGTCTTCGTCGTCGCGGACCTTTCGGCAGTACGAGCAGATCGGCAAAATGCCCTGCAGCATCTTGATCTCAGCGAGCGCGGATTGCAGCTCGCCGACGAGGCGTTCACGCTCCGTCTCCGCGTGCTTCGCCGCCGTGACATCACGGGCCACGGAGTAGATGAGCTGTTGCGAAAAATCCGGCGTCGCGTTCCACTTGAGCCAGCGGAACCCGCCGTCCTTGCACAGATACCGATTCTCGAACTCGAGCGCCTGACCGCCGCCTCTCACCTTTCCGTTCTGGCTGAGGGTACGTGCACGATCGTCCGGATGCACAAAATCGATGAAGGGCCGCGACTGGAGCTCGTCGACAGTGTAGCCAAGCGTTCGCTCCCAGGCTCCGTTGAGCCGCCGGAAATATCCATTGAATCCGAGGACACAAAGCATGTCGATCGAGAGATCGAAGAATCGCTCCTCGAGAACACGCCCATGCTCGACGGCGCCGTTGCCGTTCGGGGTCGAATTGAGGATTATGCGATCGGACATGCGACCTTCGGGGTTAGTCGTACGTCTGGTCGGCGCGAGCGACGAGCGCCGATTCCATACATTCATGACGCGGCAATTTGTCCGCGGTCTCAAATGAGTGAAAGACGAATCGACCGCAAGGCGCCGTAGCGTGTGTGCACTCGACCGAGCCAGTATTTCTCCGGATTGCGGCAGAATTCTCCTCTGATAGCGCTCATGAATCTCGAGCTGGATATCCGACAAGCGTTCCGCGGATTTCGCGGCGCACCAGCCTTTGCGGCAACGGTCATCGCGATTCTTGCCCTCGGCATCGGCCTGGCGACCGCGGTCTTCACGGTCGCAGACACGGTGCTCGTTCGCCGCCTTCCAGTGCTCGACCAGGATCGAATCGTCGTCTTGAATGGCGAGGCGCCGAGAAAGGGCCTCGACAACGTGCCGCTCCGGTTCGACAACGCACGGGAATTCGTGCGCTCAACTCGGACGCTGGCTCGCGCTGGACTTTTTCTCTACAACGGCGCAGTCCCGGTCACGATTCGCGACAACGGTCACGCATCACGCCTCCAAGTGGCGCTCGTCTCGGGCAACTACTTCGACGTCCTTGGTGCACGTCCGCTCCTCGGTCGTGCAATCCGGCCAGAGGACGACGCCGACGGCGCCCCGCCGCTTCTTGTCCTGAGTCACCACGCCTGGGAGGAGCGCTTCGGTGCTGACGCGAATGTTCTCGGCCGGCAGATGTTCATACAACAGTACGGACGAGCGTTCACCATCATCGGCGTCATGCCTGCCGGCCTCGACTACCCGCGCAGCACGGATGCTTGGCTGCCGGTCCTCTCCGTAATCTCACGAGGGGCGGCAGCCAAGTATCTGGATTTCGATGTCATCGGTCGTCTCGCGAGCGCGGCGACGCTCTCCGACGCGCGCAACGAGATAACGGCGTTCTTTCACCGAGCGGGAACCGATGCGTTCTTCGCTGACGTCCACGGCGTCGCGCGGGCTCTTCCCGCGCTCACGTTAGGCGACGTGCGCCCAGCAATCGTCACCTTCACCCTCGCTGCCACCCTCCTGCTCGTCATCACCTGCGTCAACGTCGCCAATCTGTTGTTGGTGAGGGGGCTGTCGCGCGTTCGCGAGATTGCGATCCGCACGGCGCTCGGTGCCAGCCGAGGGCGTTTGATTGCGCAGTTGCTGACGGAAGACGCCATGCTCGCGCTCGCGGGCGGGGCGCTCGGCGTTGGCGTCGCCGCGGTCCTGGTGCACGGCTTCGTCGCGCTGGCACCGAACGGGACACCCCGCCTCGATGAGATCGTGGTAAATCGGCGCATGCTCCTCTTTGCCTTCGCGATCACCGCGATCGCAACGACGCTCTCATCGATCGTGCCCGCGCTGATGGCGGCGACGACGGACGTCCAGCGAGCGCTCCGCTCCGACGCACGTGTGAGCGCAAGCCGTGGGTCGCGGCTCGTCGCGGAAGGTCTCGTCAGCGGACAAGTGGCGCTGGCCGTTCTCGTGCTCTCCGCGGCAGGGCTGCTCGCGCGAAGCCTGGTACGCCTTGAACACGCTGATCTTGCGTTTCAGGGAACGCACATGATCGTCGCGGAGCTCACGCTCGAGGGTGAGCAGGACGAGCATGGGCTCATTGAGCGCATTCTCAAGTCGGTACAGGCGGTACCCGGCATCCAGGCGGCGTCACCAGTCGTTTCTGTGCCTTACTCCAATGCGAGAAGCTGGGAAGGACGCCCCAAGGCAGAAGGTCAGTCGGCGCAGGATGCGGCGCACAATCCGATGGTCGATCTCGAGGTCGTTGGACCTGAGTTCTTCTCGACGCTTGGCCTTCCGGTCACTCAGGGCCGGGCGTTCATGGCGACAGATGTCTCCGGTGCACCAGCCGTCGTTGTGCTCAGCGAGAGTGCCGCGCGACACTACTGGCCCAGCGAGAATCCCATCGGGAAGCACATGTCAGCTGGGTTCCCGGCCCTCGTGACGGTGATCGGCGTTGTGCCGGACACCCGCTACCGTGACTTGCGCGATCCGCACTCGACGATGTACTTCCCGCTCGCGCAGTCGCCATTTCCATTTGCACCGACAACGCTCGTCCTACGAACGACGCGAGTGGCCGCGGACGCGGCAGATGCGATTCGGAAGGCGATTGCCGATGTTGCGCCTGGCGTCTCCGTCGCGCGCGTCACACCGTTTGCCCAGCTTCTCGCCGGCCCGCTCGCGCAACCCCGCATGAATGCGCTCTTACTCATTGTCTTCGGGCTGAGCGCGATCGCGCTCGCGAGCGTTGGCTTGTTCGGCGTGCTCGCGACGATGGTGCGGCAACGGCGCCGCGAGCTGGGCATTCGCATGACCCTCGGCGCCTCACCCGCCGAGGTCGCGCGCATCGTGGTGCGCCGGGGTTTGACGCTCGCGGCGTTAGGCGCGGCGAGTGGGTTGGTCGTCGCGCTTGGCACCAACCGCGTGCTCGCGTCGATCCTGTTCGAGGTGTCGCCCAGTGACGTCGTGACACTCGGTGTCGTGGCCGCGACGGTTGCTGTTCTTGCCGCCGTGGCGAGCGCCATTCCCGCCCGGACGAGCAGTCGTATCGATCCGGCGATTGCCCTGCGCGCGGACTAGTTAGTCGGCCGCCGCCCGACGACTATCGGTCGACCTGCGCCTGCTGCGCCGGTGCGTATCGTGGACCGGAGATACGCTCCGGCGCCAGCGCCGCATCGAGCGACTCCATCTCGTTTTGCGTCAGCCGTACTTCCCCGGCACCAAGGTTGTCCTCGAGATACTGACGACGTTTGGTTCCGGGAATGGGAACGATGTCGTCGCCCTTGTGCAGGAGCCAACCCAGCGCAACCTGCGCGGGTGTCGCGCCCTTGCGCTTCGCCAGATCACGCACGGCCGACGCAGCCCGCATGTTGGCGTCGAAGTTCGCGCCCTGATAGCGGGGATCACCGCGGCGAAAATCGCCTTCGGCGTATTCCTCCGCGCGCCTAACGGCCCCGGTGAGAAAGCCGCGGCCGAGTGGCGCGAACGGAACGAGCCCGATCCCGAGCTCACGCAACACCGGGATGATCCGCGGCTCGAGGTTGCGCTCCCAGAGCGAGTACTCACTCTGAAGCGCCGAGATGGGATGGACGGCATGCGCGCGACGAATAGTCTGCTCGCCCGCCTCGGAGAGTCCGAGGAATCGCACTTTACCCTGCTTCACGAGCTCGGCCATCGTGCCGATGACGTCCTCGATCGGCACCGTGCGATCGACGCGGTGCTGATACAGCAAGTCGATGCGGTCCGTGGCGAGCCGTTTCAACGAACCCTCGACCGCTTCTCGAATGTGCTCGGGCCGGCTGTTCAGACCAGCGATGACGCCACGTTCATTGAACGTAAAGCCAAACTTCGTTGCGATGATGACTCGATCGCGCGCGCCTGTCCCGAGCTCCTCCAGAGCGCGCGCGAGCAATGCCTCGTTCTTGTACGGTCCGTACGCCTCGGCAGTGTCGAGAAACGTGCATCCCAGCTCGATCGCCCGATGAATGGTGGCGACTGACTCACGTTCGTCGCGTTCGTCTGCGGTCCCGTAGGCGTGACTCATGCCCATGAGACCGAGGCCAAGAGCAGAGACCGTGAGACCCTGATTACCAAGCTTGCGAGTGGGGAGCATCGACGATCTTCGTTAGGCGGGAACGAGTAGCCGTGGCGAGGGGCGATTTGCGCGCGTCACTTCAGGGCTTTACGGTGAAATTCACCGTATCGCGTCTACCCGGCATCGGCGAGTGATCGCCATAGCCAATGACGGCGATGATCGTGTGCGGTCCAGCAGAAAGACCCTTGAAGGTGTATGTCGAATCGCCGGTACCGATGTGCACGATCTTCTTGGTTGTCGGCGGAATCGGGACGTTGTCCGGCGTCGGGATCGTGTCGAGAAAGATATGATAGTGGCCGACTCCCTCGACTTTCTTGCTATCCGCCTTCGCAATTGTCACACCCTGTGAGTGCAGGATGACGGTGACATCCTTGCCCGTGGTTGCACCCCTGGCCGGACTTGCGATTGTCACAGCGGCAACCGCTGGCGCCGGCGCGGCCGCCGCGGCGGTCGTCTGCCCAGCGGCGGGCGCAGCGTGCTGCGTGTCTGGAGAGGGC
>DATEGN010000498.1:0-4150 GCA_035280125.1 Gemmatimonadaceae bacterium
ATGGGAGAAGAAGTTCCCTACACGATCGGGACGATGATCGAGCTCCCCCGAGCCGCGCTCACCGCAGATGAGATCGCAACCTCCGCCGAATTCTTTTCCTTTGGCACCAATGATTTGACGCAGACCACGTTCGGACTCAGCCGAGACGACGCTGGTCGGTTCCTTCCGAATTACATCGAACGTGGTATAATTCCCGACGATCCGTTTCAAGTGTTGGATCAGAACGGTGTTGGGAAGCTGATTAGCATTGCCGTTACTGCCGGTCGGAGCGTCCGCCCTCAGTTGAAGGTCGGCATCTGCGGTGAACATGGCGGCGAGCCGCGCTCCGTGAAGTTTTGTCATGCGATCGGCTTGGATTACGTCTCGTGCTCCCCCTACCGCGTCCCAATCGCCCGCCTTGCCGCAGCCCATGCCGCTCTTGAATCTGGCCCTCAGGAATCCCCGCGCACGTAGACATCCCTCTCTTCCCGAGCTACCGAATTTGCCTGTCGTTCGGGATGACCGCTCGCTGCGAATCGCGCTGGTGACGGAGTATTACTATCCGCACCTCGGCGGCGTTTGCGAGCACGTGCACTTCTTTGCGCGCGAGGCTCGCCGGCGTGGTCATCACGTCGACGTCATCACGTCTCATATTCCTGGCGCGCAGGAGCAGCCACACGTCATTCGGCTTGGCCGCAGTCAGCCGGTGTACTGCAATGGTTCGCAGGCGCGGATTACGATTGGCATCGGTTTACGGCGACAGATGCGAAACGTGTTGCGCCGCGGCCGGTACGATATCGTGCATGTGCACTCGCCGCTAACGCCTGTTCTTCCGCTCCTGGCGATTGAAGAAGCACCCTGCCCCGTAGTCGGCACCTTCCATACGTATTTCGACAAATCGATCGGCTACACGCTCGGCCGTCGCTACTTCCAGAAGCGGCTGGATATGCTGAGCAGCGCGATCGCCGTTTCGAACAGCACCACCGTTGCGCTCGAGCGCTATTTCGACGCTGATTGGAAAATTATTCCAAATGGCATCGACACCGATGTGTTCAATCCCTCCGCCCCGGCGCCGAGGGGGTTTCCCCGTGACGTTCCGACGATTCTGTTTCTCGGCCGGTTCGATCCGCGTAACGGACTCTCGACCCTGATCGAATCCTTCCAGCACATCAAGGGCAGCTCGCGCGACGCAAAGCTTGTCGTCGTTGGCGATGGTCCGCTGCGCGATCACTACTATCGCCTCGCCGGCGGAGATCCCGACATTCTTTTCGTGGGCGCGGTACTCGAGGGTCGGCCCAGCTACTACGCGCACAGCACTGTGTACGCGTGTCCAACGACAAAGGCGTCTTTCGGTATCACGCTGCTCGAATCCATGGCGTGCGAGACACCAGTGGTGTGCTCCGACATCCTTGGATTCCGCGACGTAGTGGTCCACGAACGCGAAGCGCTCATGGTGCCCTGCGGTGATCACCGCGCGCTCGCCGATTCGCTGGTGCGTATTCTCGATGATCCGGGACTCGGAATGCAACTCGGGACGACCGGACGCCAGAACTCACTCTCGTACTCGTGGGCACGCGTGACGTCGCAGGTGCTGGACGTTTATCGCTCCGTCCTCGGACACGTGGCTGAAGAAGTCGCATGATCCTTGCGCCGGCGCTCGGCGCAGTCGTCGCCGGGGCGCTCGCACATGGTGCGTTCTATCCAAACAGCCCGATCTTCGGTCCGGTCATTGCGCATCTGCGCGGTGACGAGCCCTTCGTCGCACTCACGTTCGACGACGGACCCAATCCCGAGGCGACTCCCGCGATCCTCGACGCGCTTGCGGAACGAGGCGCCAAAGCGTCGTTCTTCATCCTGGGTCGGCACGCCGAGCGATGGCCCAAACTCGTGGAGCGCGTCGCGGCCGAGGGGCATTGCGTCTGTAATCACGGATACCATCATCGGAAGCTGCATTTCAAAGCGCCGCACTATGTGCGAGATGATTTGCAACTTGGAACCAAAGCTATCGTAGATGCGTGCGGAGTGCGCCCGGGCTTTTTCCGTGCGCCACACGGCTTTCGCAGCCCGTGGGTGACATACATCGCGCGCACACTTGGGCAGCGCACGGTCGGTTGGGGACATGGTGTGTGGGATTCAGCTCGGCCGGGCGTGGACGTGATCGCCGAGCGGACAGTGCGAGTCGCGAAGCGCGGTGCGATTTTGCTGTTGCACGACGGTGATGGATACGATCCTTTGGGAGATCGGATGCAGACGGCACGAGCGGTGCCTCTGATAGTCGATCGGATTCGTGAAGCGGGGCTCGAGTTCACCACCCTCGATAAAGCCGCATGAAACGACACCTGACGCGAGCACTTCGACTGTCGATTACGGGGATCATCCTCGTCATGCTCGTCGTGTTCGCGACAAAGGTGAACTGGCACCAGACGTGGGCGGCGATCGCCGATTCGTCGCTCTCGATCCTGCTGGCCGCAGCGCTCGTGAATCTGCTCTCGCTGGCGCTGAAGGGAGTCCGGTGGTGGATTTTTCTACGCCCAATCGGAGTGACATCGCTCTGGCTCGCCTTGCGTGCGACGTTCGCGGGCGCGGGCCTCAATAACGTTCTGGTGGCAAATAGCGGTGAAGCGGCGCGCGTGATTTTTGTCTCGCGCGCCGCGCACGTTACGAGTGCCAAGGTGCTCGCGACGCTCGCGCTCGAGCGTTTGTTCGAGCTCATTGGCTACGTCATCATGCTCGCGCTCGCCGTGTCATTCCTTCCGCTCCCGTCGGCTCTCGAGCGCACGAGGCCATTTGCCTGGCTCGCTCTCGTCTTGATCGCCTGGATGCTCGTGTATCTCGTGCGGCGGCCGGAGGGGGCGGAGCATCTGCTCGAGGGAACGAGCGATGGCTGGCGTGCACGAGCGCGTCAGTACATGCGCCGATTCATGCACGCGATCGCGGGAATCTCGACCGGCCCCCGCTTCAGCGCGGCGCTCGCGCTCTCGGTGGGCATCTGGGCCCTGCAAGTGGCGACGTACGCGCTCACGGCGGCTGCCGCGCACTTTCCGCTGCCGCTCGTCGGCACGGTTGCAGCAATCCTCGCCGTCAATATCGGCTTTGCGATTCGCGCCACCCCTGGGAACGTCGGCGTCTTCCAGATGCTCTACGCCGCGACGACGACCGCCTTCGGTTTCGACGAGTACCGAGCGGTGGCTGTCGCATTTCTCATTCAGACGCAGCAGATCTTGCCCGTCACAATCCTCGGCGTCGCGCTCGCGCCCGAATTCATTTTCCAGAAGCGGCGCAAGGTTGCACGAGCGGACAACATCCTGCCTGACGAGCCAGTGCTCGAGGAACGAGCGGCGGGGTGAGGCGCTTGTAAGCGCCAGATCCTTTGTCGCTTCGCTCCTCGAGATGAAAGACTTCCTCGTTACGGCTTCATCGTCACGTCACCAGCAACAGGCGCGACCAGGAGGCGCGTTACTGAGCGCGACTCAGCTCGAGCACCGACGCTCGGTGTGAACCGGGATACGGTGCGTCGCCCTTGAGCGCCTTCCAGAGGACCTTGTTGAAAAGATCTTCGTCGGCGCGGTCCTCAGACGAGAGATCGAGCTTGGCCGAACCGCTGACGCCCGGCCCCGACCACGGGTTCCGATCAGTCAACGAAACGCTGGGGTTGATCACCTTATACGCAGTGAGATTCGGCTGCGCCGCAAAGATGTCGCTCAGCGGCCGGCCGTAGTAGTCGAATTGCGACAATGATCCAAGGTGGAGTATCTCTGCCATGGTCGCGACGACGTCCGTGGTGTTTGCGAATCGATGATGCACACCGGGTGCGTTGTACGCCGAAATCACGAACAGCTCGGATCGATGCGAATCGACGTGATCCGGACCGTTCTGCGCGTCGTCCTCGAGCACGAAGACTACGGTATTGCGCCACACTGGTGAGCTCGAGAGTGCCTCGATCATGCGACCGAAGGCGAGATCGTTATCGGCAACGAGCGACCGCGGCGTCAGCGCGCCGGCCTTGAGCGCTGCGGTATGGTCGTTAGGCAACCGAAGTACAGTGAGCTGCGGCAGCGTGCCCCCGCGAACATCGCGTTGAAAGTCCCGTAGCCAAACGTCGATTCGATGTTGATCCGGAATGTCGAGATCGAAACCGGGATATTCGTTGTTCGTGTGCGCCGCCAGAAAT
>DATEGN010000499.1:0-11302 GCA_035280125.1 Gemmatimonadaceae bacterium
AAGGAGATCGCCGCCATCGTCGATGGCCTGACGAAGATCGCGAAGCTGCCGAACAGCGGCTCCAACCAGGATCGTCAGGTCGAGAGCTACCGCAAGCTCCTGCTGTCGATCGCGAAGGATGCGCGCGTCATCATCGTCAAGCTGGCCGATCGTTTACACAATATGCGCACGCTGGACTACCTGTCCGAAGAAAAACGGCGGCGCATCGCGCAAGAGACACGAGACCTGTACGCTCCTCTCGCACATCGCTTTGGTATGGCGAAGATGCGGTGGGAGCTCGAGGACCTCGCGTTCAAGCACCTCGAGGCGGAGGAGTATCGCGCTCTCGCGAAGAAAGTGGCGCAAAAGCGCGGTGAGCGCGAGGCGCTCATCAAGCAGATGCGCGAGCCGCTCCAGAACGCGTTCAGCCGAGCGGGGATCCCCAACGTCGACGTCACGGGACGCCCGAAGCATCTCTGGTCCATTTACAAGAAGATGCAGCAGCGCCAGCGCCCGTATGAGGAGATTTATGATCTCCTCGCGATTCGCGTCTTGGTCGATAGCGTCCCGGATTGTTACCACGCACTCGGGGTTGTGCACGACCAGTGGACGCCAGTGCAGGAACGCATCAAGGACTATATCGCGCAGCCGAAATCCAACGGCTACCAGTCGCTGCACACGACGGTCTTCGGCCCCGGCCGGCAGCTGTACGAGATTCAGATTCGTACGCGCGACATGCACCGCACCGCGGACTTCGGCATTGCCGCGCACTGGCGATACAAGGAAGACGCGCGCAGCTCCGACGAATTGGATCGGCACCTCACCTGGTTCCGACAGGTGCTCGAGCTGCAGATGGACGCGAAGACGCCTGACGAGTTCCTCGAGTTTTTGAAGCTCGACCTCTATCAGGACGAGATCTTCGTGTTTACACCGACCGGCGACGTCATTCAGCTACCCAAGGGTGCAACACCGATCGACTTCGCTTTTGCGGTGCACACGGAGATCGGTCTGCATTGCGCCGGTGCGAAGGTGAATGGCCGCATCGCGCCGCTATCTCGACCGTTACGGAACTCGGAAACCGTCGAGATCATCACCGCGCCAACGGCAAAGCCGTCGCGCGATTGGCTCGCGCACGTTCGCACGGGGAGAGCACGGCATAAAATCCGGCAGGTCATGCGGAAAGATGCTCAGCTCTCGGCAACGAAGCTCGGACAAGATATTCTCGACCGAGAGCTCAAGCGACGACGCCTGCCCAAGATCGGCGACGACACGCTGGAGCGTGCCTCGAAGTCACTGAACCTGACGGACTCCACGCACCTGCTCGCCTCGATCGGGCAGGGCGACGTCAATGTTTTACAAGTTCTCAAGTTCGTCCATCCCGACCTCGACACCAACCCAGAGGCTTCACGGCCGAGTGCCTTGGAGCGCCTGGTCGATCGCGTCCGCGGCTCCAAGGGCGTGCGCATCCAGGGCGTGGACGGGCTCATGGTCCGGTATGCGCAGTGCTGTCAGCCGGTTCCAGGGGATCCGGTCGTTGGCTACGTGACCCGAGGACGCGGTGTGAGTATTCACCGCGGCGATTGCCCGAACCTGCTCCTCCTCGCGCATGAGCCGGAGCGCCGGCTCGAGATCGACTGGCAGGAAGCCCAGGGCGAGCGGTTCCTCGTCCGGCTTGCCCTCGAAGGGAACGATCGGCGAGGACTCTACGCCGATGTCGCGGCGGCCGTCAGCGCGACTGGTACGGACATCAAGAGCATGGACCTCCGCAGCACCGACGGAAAGATCCTCGGATCAGTTCTCGTCGAGGTCGAGAACCTCGCCCACTTGCAGAAGATCATTAAGTCGGCTCGGCGAGTGAAGGGAATCACCGAGGTCGCGAGACGGGAGAGGCTGACCGCCGAGTAGGCGCGCGCGCAGTGTAAAGGGTAGAACGGCGCGTCGATGACGGCGCGTCGATGACGGCGCGTCGAATACAGCGCGTCGAATACAGCGCGTCGAATACGGCGCGTCGAATACAGCGCGTCGAATGAGGCGCGAGAGTGCCGAGCTGTGGGCACTCAGCGTTCAGCTGTGAGAGCTCAGCTTGTCGCTGACAACTGCCAGCTTGAGGCTCGACGCTGACGGCTCGGTCGTTCAACGCTCTTGTCGACGCGCCGTCATCGACGCGCCGTATTCGACGCGCTGTATTCGACGCGCCGTCATCGACGCGCCTTTCTCTTGTCGCCCCACACTCATCCCCGAACAAACCCCGGAGCACCTGCTATATTTCGCCTCATGCCGCGCGCCGCCTTCGACCTCCAGGCTCCGTTTAAGCCAGCTGGCGACCAGCCCAAGGCTATCGCCGAGCTGAGTCTCGGTCTGGAGCGCGGTGACCGCTTCCAGACGCTGCTCGGCGTCACCGGCTCGGGCAAAACGATGACGATGGCGAACGTCATCAAGGACCACGGAAAGCCCACCCTCGTTCTCTCCCACAACAAGACCCTCGCCGCGCAGCTGTACGGAGAGCTCAAAAGCTTTCTACCACATAACGCGGTCGAGTACTTCATCTCGTATTACGACTACTACCAGCCCGAAGCCTACGTCCCGTCGACCGATACCTATATCGAGAAGGATGCCTCGATAAACGAGGACATCGACCGGCTTCGTCTGCGGGCAACGTCGAGCCTCATGGAGCGCGACGACGTCGTCATCGTCGCCACGGTCTCCGCGATCTATGGCCTCGGCGATCCGGTCCAGTACAAGGAGCAGATGGTCACCCTCACGAAGGGTGACAAGGTCCCGCGCGATCAGATTCTCCGATCGCTCGTGAAGATTCAGTATAGTCGTAACGACGTTGCGTTCGAGCGTGGTACGTTCCGCGTGCGCGGCGACACGGTCGAGATTTTCCCCGCCTATGAGGAGCAAGGGGTTCGCGTCGAGATGTGGGGCGACGAGGTCGAGCGCATCTCGAAGATCAATGTGCTCACCGGCGAGACCATCGCGACGCTCGATCGGGCGGCGATCTATCCGGCGAAGCACTTCGTCACCCAGCGACCAACGCTCGAGCGTGCCGTCAAGCTCATTCGTGACGAGCTGCAGGAGCGCCTCGCGCTGCTGCGCGAACAGGGAAAGCTTCTCGAGGCGCAACGACTCGAGTCGCGCACCAATTTCGACGTCGAGATGATGCTCGAGATAGGCACCTGCGCCGGCATCGAGAACTACTCGCGGCATCTCTCGGGACGAATCGCGGGCGAGCGTCCCGCGTGCTTGTTCGACTACTTCCCAGAGGAGTTTCTCGTCGTCGTCGACGAGTCACACGTCACGCTGCCGCAGATCGCGGGCATGTTCAACGGCGATCGCGCGCGCAAGCTCACCCTGGTCGAATACGGCTTCCGGCTGCCGAGCGCATTGGATAATCGGCCGCTCATGTTCGACGAGTTTCTGGCTCTAACCCCGCGCGCCGTTTTTGTCTCCGCGACCCCTGCGGAATTGGAGCTTCAGCTGTCAGAGGGTGTCGTCGTCGAGCAGATTATTCGACCAACGGGCTTGGTCGACCCGGAGATCGAGATTCGGCCTGTCCGCGGGCAAGTTGATGATCTCCTCAACGAGATTCGCATTCGGGAGCGCCGAGGCGAGCGCGTGCTCGTCACCACCCTTACGAAGCGCATGGCGGAGGATCTCTCCGACTATCTGCAACAGGTCGGCGTCAGAGTGCGCTACATGCACTCGGACATCGACGCGATCGAGCGAATGGAGATCGTACGCGGCCTGCGGCTCGGCGAGTTCGACGTGCTGGTTGGCATCAATTTGCTTCGCGAGGGGCTCGACCTTCCGGAGGTGTCCCTGGTCGCGATTCTGGACGCCGATCAGGAGGGATTTCTCCGCAGCGATCGGTCGCTGATCCAGACCGTTGGCCGAGCCGCGCGAAACGTGCACGGTCGTGCGATCTTCTACGCCGATCGGATTACCGGATCGATGCAACGGTGCATCGAGGAGACCGGGCGTCGTCGCGAAATGCAGGTCGAGTACAACCGCGAGCATGGCATCACGCCGACGACGGTCACGAAGAGCGTCGATCAGGTGCGGTTCATCACCCGCGTTGCCGATGCACGAACCACCGAGCGCGAGGAGCGTCGCGTCGCCGAGCCGGCGCGAGGTTACGCGGTGATGGACACTGAGTCACTCGAGAAGATGCTCGAGCAGCAAATGCGCGACGCGGCGGCAGCGATGGACTTCGAGCTCGCGGCGCAGTTGCGCGATCAGCTGTTCGAGGTGCGAGCGCGCGGCGCATCGTCGGCAAACGCAAAAACAGCCGTCAGCGGCTCCCGGGCGGGTCGTTAGAAGGCCTTCAATGGAAGGCCATTCGCAGCCAGTTCCGCCTCTCGCGGCGCGAGGTCACCTCGCCGTGACGGAATCCGAGCTCATGGACTGGGGCGAGCGCTTCGGTCGCGCCATTCGGCCTCCGCTCGTCGTTGGCCTGAGCGGTGATCTTGGATCTGGAAAGACGACACTCGCGCGCGCCATCTGCCGAGGCTATGGCGTGCCTAACGAAATAACGAGCCCGACGTTCACCCTCGTGCACGAATTCGCCGGTGCTCGATCGGCGGTCTATCATCTCGATCTGTACCGCCTGCGCGGTCCCGACGAGCTGGCGAACATCGGTTGGGACGACATCCTCTCGTCGGACGCGCTGGTCATTGTAGAATGGGCGGAACGCGCGGGAGAGCTCCTTCCACCAGATCACGTCCCGATCCTGTTACAGCACCTTCCCGACGATCCAACCCGACGTCTGCTCTACGCCGGTGGCCACGTTGGCGAGCAGAAGTTCGGAGATCACGGGTGATTACTCTCGCCGTGGACGCATCGACCTATGTCGGAACCACCGCTGTCCTGCGCGATGGAAAGATTCTCGCCGACGCGGATGCCGTGATGCGAGGCCGAGAGTCGGAAGCTCTGATGCCGGCCGTCGTCGCCACGCTTTCACGAGCCAGCGTTTCGGTTCGCGATCTGTCGCGCGTCGTCTGCGGCGCTGGTCCAGGGAGCTTCACGAGTCTCCGCATTGCGGCGTCCATCGCAAAGGGCATTGCCGCAGGTGTAGGCTGCCCCTTATACGCGATTTCATCGCTGGCTTTGTTGGCGGCCGGAGACGGTGCGCCGAGGCCTGGCCGGTTTCTGGCTGCTCTCGACGCGCTTCGCGGTGAGGCGTACGTTGGCGGCTTCTCGGTCGAAGGCAGTGGAGAAATCGTCGTGATCATGCCCCCATCGCTCGTGCGTCAGCAGGACGTCGCGACGGTCGCCAAGACCCTCGGCGCGGTAACGATCGGACCCGGGCAGGAGATCGATCGCGCTCCCAAGGCTCGCGGCGTTATGGCCCTCGAGGGAATCATCGAGGCAAGTGGACCGGTCGACCTGGGCGGTTGGGAACCAGCCTACGGTCGCAATGCGGAGGCGCAGGTCCGCTGGGAGGCTGCGCACGGCCAGCCGTTGCCGTTAGGTGGAAGTTCTCCGTGACCCTACACCTCGGGCGAGTTCGCGACGAGGACATCGCCACCATTGCGGACATCGAGCGTCGCTCGTTCTCCGATCCGTGGTCGGAGCGCTCCTTTCGCGATGTTCTCGCCCACTCGCGAATGTTTTTTGTGTGTGCGCGCGGCGGAACAGACCGCTCTGCGGTTGAGCGCGTGCTGGGTTATGTTGTCGCGTGGTTCGCCGGAGGGCAGGGTGAGATCGCGAACCTCGCCGTCGATCCCGATGCGCGCGAACGCGGTATCGGTTCGGCGCTCCTCGACTCGGCCCTCGACGAGGCAAGGAGCCACAAGACCGACGAGGTGTTTCTCGAGGTTCGAAGCTCGAATCTGCGTGCACGGCAACTGTACGAGTCGCGCGGATTCGCCGAGGTTGGCAGACGGCGTCGCTACTATCGCCAGCCGGTGGAGGACGCTGTGATCTTACGGCGAACCGAGGCCGCTATCGTTAATCCACATTCTAAGCTGTAGAGCAGAAGTGGTTGTGTTACAGGGGCTTGAGGCGTATCGCCAAGAAATTGTTCGAGGTGCGTGAAATCGGTTGAGCGTTTTACTGGGTTGGATGACACTGTACGCGGCGAGAACTGAGGTCACTCTCGCCAGGAGGATTACGTGAGCCGTAGCCTGAACAAAGTCATGCTGATCGGGAATCTCGGGAACGATCCTGAGGTTCGGTCGACGGCAGGTGGAAATCGTGTTGCAACCTTCTCTCTCGCGACGAGTCGAACATGGAACGATGCTGCCGGCTCGAAGCAGGAAAAGACGGAGTGGCATCGGTGCGTCGTCTGGAACTCGAAGGCGTCGCAGCTCGCCGACATTGTCGAGCGATATGTAAAGAAGGGTGACAAGATCTACGTCGAAGGACGAGTCGAGTACCGTCAGTGGCAAGACAAGGACGGGCAGACACGATACAGCACGGAGATCAACGTTCGCGAGTTGATCATGCTCGGAACGCCGCGTGGTGGTGCCGCGCCCGATAGTGATGGCGAGGGCGCGAGCCAGCGGCCGAGTCGCGCGCCAGCAACGCAAAAGGCCAAGGCGGCCGCGGGTGGAGACGACTTCGAGGACTTCCCCGGCGCGCTCGAGGACGAGGACGACGATCTGCCGTTCTGAGTTTGGTGGTTGGTACCTGATTGTTGGTGCGTGGTGATATGGAACGGGCCGGCGCTGGGTGCGCCGGCCCAATCTGTTCCCGGCCAACCGCCATCCACCAAGCACGGCCTCGTTTCTTCCAGCCCGCCAATTCGTCATTTCTGAGCGGCTGATCTCGGACATCACGACCGAACTGGAGTGCTTTTATGCTCTGCCGAGTTGTTCGCAGGGACCCGGCTGAATCGAAGGTTCGCACGTCGAGCGTTGCCATCGTGGCCGCGCTCGTCCTTGCGTTGCTCGGCACGACGACTGTGGGCGCTCAAGAGTCAACCGGGCCTTCACACACGGTGAAGCGCGGCGACACGCTCTGGGATCTCGCAAAGTTCTATCTTGGGGACTCCTTCCTGTGGCCGGAGATCTATCGGCTCAACACCGATATCATCGACGATCCGCACTGGATCTATCCCGGTGAATTGTTGAAGTTGCCTGCACCCGGAACGACGCCCCCCGTCGTTGCCGAAACGCCACCCGTGAAGCAGGCGGGTGAGCCAGTTCCTGCGGCACCGGTGCCCCAGCCGTCGACGGCTCCGGTCGCTTCGGCGCCCACGGGCGCTCCCGCGCCCATGTATGAGCCACCCATGGGCATTCTCGACGGGCCAACGGTGTTTCCGCGTCAGCGGGCCCCGCTGCCACCCTCGCAGCGTCGTGCGAAGAAGGAAGCACCGATGCCCACGGTCGCGCTGGGAACGTACATCTCGGCGCCATTCGTCGACCGCTCGGGCGGACCGCGGGGATCTGGCCACATCCAGAAGATCGTGACTTTGTCGGTGACGCAGGCGGGACAAAACGAGCGGGATCGCGCGCAGCTTCACGACGAATTGCTCGTCTCCCCGCCCGCCGGCTCGGCAGCGTCGGAAGGAGATCGCTATGTCACGTATGCCCTCGGTCCGAATATCGAAGACATGGGACAGGTCATCGTGCCGACAGGGGTAGTCGAGGTGACCAAAGCCCCGAGGGATCGAGAGGCGGCGATTGTCCAAGTCACTCGCATGTTCGGCGAGATCTTCTCCGATCAGCGTTTGATGCCGTACGACAGTGCCTCGCTCCACATCTTCGGCCACGCGGAGCCAGTCAGCGATTCAGCGGTAACGAGAGTGAAGCTCGTCACCGGAATGCCGATTCTCCCCGGACTGGCAGACTACCTCGTCATCGACGTCAACGCCCGAGACGGCATCAAGCTCGGCGACGAGTTCGAGCTCTTTGAGCCTAGCCACAAGAGTGAGGGTGCCGACTATGCCGATCCGGACATTCTGATTGCGCGCGCCCAGGTTGTGCGAGTGACGACGTATGGCACAACGCTGATGATCACGGGCGAGAAACACCCGAAAATCGAGGCTGGCACGCTGGCGCGTCGCGTCGCGACGATGCCGTAAAGCTCGCACAGACTATAGATTGGGGCGACCGCCATGATCGCGATCGCCCACTTCGTCGCCATCTCCCTCTATATCGGCGCGGCTGCTGTTGCTGCGACGCCCTTTGCTCGCCCAGTCGGCGCGCCGGTGCGTGGCGTCATCACGCTGCTCGCGGCCGGCGTTCTGTCGCATGCGCTCGCTCTCGTGCTCTTCGCGCGAAGCGTGGGCGTCGTGCCAATGACGGGTCTCGGACCGGCGCTCTCGTTTGCTGGTTTCGTGCTCGCTGCAACTTTGCTCGTTGTCGAGTTGCTGGCGCAGGAAGTCTCGCTGACACTCGTGGCCGCACCGCTCGCGGCAATTCCAACAGCGTTCGCGAACATTATCGGCCTCGTGCCGAGTCACGAGCCGCCTGGCGTTCGTGGCATCTGGTTGTTCGCGCACATTACCTTGAGCTTTGCGGGCATCGCCGCCTTCGCGACCGCGGCGGCGGCCGGCACCATGTACCTCATCGAACGGCGCGAGCTCAAGTCGCGTCGCTTCGGGGCGATCTTTCGCTTCTTTCCGCCCTTGGCAACGCTCGACCGCGTGAACCACGTCGCCGCGATTGTCGGCTGGCTTGGTTTGACGCTTGGCGTTGTCTTGGCGGGCGCATACTCGATCGCTTATCGCGAGATGAACTTGCCCCAGCTCATGTGGGGCACTGGTGCCTGGGTCGCGGTGAGCGGCATCGCGGTAGGACGGGTGCTTGGCGGCTGGCAGGCGCGCCGCGCCGCGGTGTACTCGAGCATCACGTTCGCCGCGGTACTCGTGCTCTATGTGGCGATTCGAGTTGCCGGTCCCGCCGCGGGGAAGTTCCTATGAACGCCTCCTTCGGACTTCCGCTCGTCCTCGACGGTACGAAGGTGATCGCGCTCGTCGTCGGTGGAGGGGCGGTCGCGACGCGAAAGGTGGGGTCGCTGCTTTCCGGCGGCGCGTTCGTCCGCGTGCGTGCACCTCACGTTAGCGACGAGTTGTTACGACAAGAGTCGAGCCATGAGCATTTGCTCATCGAGCAGAGCGTGTACGACGAATCGGCGATCGGCGAGGCGACACTCGTCGTGGCGGCGACCGACGACCAGGCGCTGAACGCGCGAATCGCCGCCGACGCGCGCCGCGCGCATCGGCTCGTTCTCGTCGCCGGCGATCCCGCTGCCGGCACCTGCGTGCTGCCAGCCGTCCATCGGTCGGGCGACCTGCTCGTCGCGGTGACGACCGGGGGCGTGCCGCGCGCATCCGCGCGATTGCGCGACGAGCTCGCCCGGCGCCTCGATAATCGTTATGCGACGGCGATTCGAGATCTGGCGCGATTGCGCGAGCGTCTCCTTCAGGATGCCGATCGGTCCACGTGGCGGTCGGCCGCCAGCGCCCTTCTCGCGGACGATTTCTGCGAATCCGTCGAGAGCGGCGAGTTCTCGGAGCGCCTCGCGGCATGGCGATAGTCGTCGCCGGCATCAGCCACCAGGGCGCGGCGCTCGCCGTGCGCGAGAAGATTGCCTACCGGCCGGCGGAATTGCTGCCCACCCTCGGCGCATTGCGCGGCGCGTCGGGACTGCGCGAAGGCGTGTTGCTTTCGACCTGCAACCGCACCGAACTCTACGCCGTCGAAGCCGACTCCGACGTTGTGCCCGCGATCTGGCAGATGCTGTCTTCACGTCTCGGCGAAGAGGCATCTACGTACGGCTACGTGCGTCGCGATCGTGATGCGATCTCACACCTCTTTCACGTCGCCTCCGGCCTCGACTCGATGGTGCTGGGCGAAGCGCAGATCCACGGTCAGGTGCGCGATGCGTGGGCAGCCTGCCGCGGTGAGAGTGGGGCGGTGCTCAACCGGCTCTTTCAAACATCGCTGCTCGTTGCTGGTCGAGTGCGCAGCGAGACGGCGATTGGGCGTGGCGCGGCATCGGTCAGCTCCGCAGCGCTCCAGCTGGCACGACAAATCTTCGGTTCGCTCGCGGGCCGTCGCGCAATGGTCCTCGGAGCAGGGGAGATGGCAGAGCTCGCACTCGAATGTCTCGTGAACGAGGGCGTGCGGGCCGCTATTGTCGCGAATCGCACCTATGAGCGCGCTCAGGCACTCGCTGCCCGTCACGGTGCTCTCGCGATGCACTATGACCAATGCTGGGCGTCCCTCCACGAAGTTGACGTCTTGCTCTGCTCGACGTCAGCGCCTCGGCCCGTGGTGACGCTCGAGCGCGTGCAGCCTGCCGTCAGCGGCCGCCGCGATCGCCCGTTATGCATTCTCGATATCGCGGTGCCGCGCGATGTGGATCCGAGCGTGGGCACGCTCGACAACGTCTTCCTCTACGATCTCGACGATCTCCGCGCCGTAGTGACGACCAACGTCGAGCGGCGGCGCGCCGAGCTGCCAAGCGCCGAGGACCTCATCGCGAACGAGGTCGAGCGGTATTGGGAGTGGTTCGCGGGCCTCTCGGCGGTACCTGTCCTCACGCACTTCCGCGGCGAGATGAACCGCGTCCGTGAGCGCGAGGTCGCGAGCGCGCTGCGGCAGCTCGATCACCTCGGTCCGGCCGACCGCGCGGTCGTCGAGCAGCTGTCGCGCTCATTGATGAACAAGTTCTTACACGGTCCCACGGTGCGGCTGCGTGCCGCGGCGGCCAATGGACGGGGGCTGGGCATTGTCGACGCCGTCCGCTATCTCTTTGGACTCGACGATACATCGGCTGCCGATTCGTCGAGTGACCAAGATCACCATCACGACCTGACCTGAAAGGAGAGCACGAGTGCCGAGTGTACTAGTCACCGGGGGCGCCGGCTTCATTGGCTCGCACGTCGCGGACGTATTCCTCGCTCGCGGTTATGCCGTCGACGTTCTCGATAACTTCTCGAGCGGGCGCCGCGAGAATGTCGATCCACGCGTGCGCCTGCACGAGCTCGACATCCGCTCGCCCGAGGCGGCGCAACTCGTCAGGCAAACGCCATACGACGTCATCATTCATCTCGCCGCTCAGATCGATGTGCGGAAGAGTGTCGCCGATCCGGCCGCGGATGCCGCGATCAACATCGGTGGCACCTTGAACCTCATCGAGGCCTTGCGTCAGAGTGGTCGTGGTGCACGAACCCGATTCGTCTTCTCCTCCACGGGCGGCGCGCTCTACGGCGATTTCGTCGATCCACCTAACGTGGAGAACTACGCCAAGGATCCGGAATCGCCTTACGGCATCGCGAAGCTCAGCGCGGAGTACTACCTGGCGTATTACGCGCGTGTCCACGGCATGGACACGGTGTGCGTCCGCTACGCCAACGTGTATGGACCGC
>DATEGN010000500.1:0-6174 GCA_035280125.1 Gemmatimonadaceae bacterium
ATCACCTATCACCTAGCACCTTTATGGCCCATGCCCAAATCCAAGCTTCGCATCGGCGTCGATCTCGGCGGTACAAAGATCGAAGCGCTCGCGATGGATGCAAATGGAAAGGAGCTCGTTAGGCAGCGCATTTCGACGCCGCCGGGCTACGAAGAATCGCTCGTGGCAATTACGAAGCTCGTCACCGACGTCGAAAAAAAGGTTGGACGGACCGGCACCGTTGGTATCGGAATTCCCGGGATCGTCGTTCCCGAGACCGGGCTCGTAAAGAATGCCAACTCGGTCTGGCTCAATAGCCAACCGCTGGCGCGCGATCTCGAGGAACGTCTGGCGCGAAAGATTCGACTAATGAATGACGCCGATTGTTTTGCGCTCTCCGAGGCGACCGACGGCGCCGCGGCCGGAGCGCGCGTCGTGTTCGGCGTCATCATCGGCACCGGGGTCGGTGGCGGAATCGTCGTCGATGGACGAGTCCTCCCGGGCGCGAATCTCATCGCTGGCGAGTGGGGCCACAATCCGCTGCCGTGGATGGACGCGGACGAATTCCCTGGTCCCAGCTGCTACTGTGGCCGAGCGGGTTGCATCGAGATGTGGGTGTCCGGCCCGGGATTCGAGCGCGATCACGCGAAGCGATCGGGGAAGAGCATCTTGGCCGCGGAGATCGTGAGCTGTGCCGCGGCTGGTGATCCAATCGCGAGGATGTCACTCAACCTGTACTTCGATCGACTCGGGCGGTCGCTCGCGTCGTTGGTGAACGTACTCGACCCCGACGTGATCGTACTCGGTGGTGGGATGTCGAATGTGCCCGATCTCCCGTCGCGCGTTGCCGAGATCGTGCCGCGATTCATCCTCGCCGCCGGGGCGACCGGGAGCAAGATCACGACGAAGTTCGTGTGCGCGAAGCATGGGGATTCGAGCGGAGTTCGGGGCGCGGCGCGATTATGGTAGCTCGAGACAAAGGCATCACTCCACTCGCAGCGCAACAATCGGATCGACCACGGTAGCCCGACGCGCGGGAATGGCGCTGGCCAGCAGTGCGACAAGACACAGGAAGAGCCCGACGCCGAGGAAGCTGATCGGATCTGTTGGCGATACGCCGATCAGCAAACTCTTAACAACGCGCGTTACGCCAAAGGCACCCACGACGCCGAGGACGATGCCGAGTGAGGCGAGCGCCATTCCCTGCCGCACGACCAGGCCAATGACGTCGCCGCGCTGCGCGCCAAGCGCGACACGAACGCCGAACTCGCGCGTGCGTTGGGCGACGCCGTACGAGATCACGCCGTAGACACCGATCGCGGCGAGCACCAGCGCGAGCACGCCGAAGGCGCCGAACATTGCGCCGAAGAGTCCATATTGCCAGAAGCTCAGCGAGCGCACTTTCTCCATCGTCTGCACGCTGAAGACGGGCAGCGTCGCGTCGGCCCCGCGAATGGCACGCCGCACCGCACTCGTGACCGACGTCGGCGACGCGTTGCCTTGCACGCGGACCATGAGGCCGTTGTTGCGCGCGGGAAGGAAGTGATACGGCAGAAACGCCGATGGTCGCGGTGGGCCGTTGTTGTCGAGCGTGGTGATGCGCATGTTGTGCGCGACACCGATGACTGTGTACCACTGCCGCGACGTATCGCTCGTCAGCCGAAAGCGTTTCCCGACTGCGTCGGCCTTCGGCCAGAGCTTGAGAGCCATCGTCTGATCGATGACCGCGAGACGCGTACTATCCCGTAGCTCGGCGTCCGTGAAATCTCGGCCGCTTTCGATCTTGACGCCGAACGTCTGCATCCAGTGTCCGGCGACGCCAGTCCATAGGAGGTACGGCTCCTTCCCCTTTTCGACTGTCTGTCCGTCGATGATCACATGGTCGCCGCCGCCGCCGCCGCCCAGTGGAATCATGTTTGAGATCGTTGCCGCCTCGATGCCGGGCAGCCCCGTGACGCGCCGCATGATGTCGTTCACCGCCTCCTGCTGGGTGCGACTACTATCGTAGCGCGTCCCCGGGAGGTAGAAGCGCATCGTCAGAATGCGCGAGGGATCGAAGCCGACCGCGACGTGCCGCAGTCCGACGAAGGTTCGGACAAAGAGGGATGCGCCGACAAGCAGCACGAGCGAGAGTGCGACTTCGGCGACCACCAGCGCACTTCGTAGACGGTTGTGCCGTGCGCCGCCGCTCGCGCCGCGCGCGCCGTCCTTCAAGGCTTCGGTCAACTGCCCGCGAGATGCCTGGAGCGCCGGTGCCAATCCGAACAATGCGCCCGTGATCAAGGAGATCACTGCCGTATAGAGCAACGTCGGCGCGTCGAGCGACCATTGCATGTAGTACGGCACTGGGTTTTCGGGCGGGATGCCGTCGTTGACGAGACGGAGTCCTTCCCATGCGAGCGGAACGGAGAGAACGCCTGCCGCCAGCGCGATGATCACTGCTTCGGTGAGCAGCTGCCTAACGATCCGGAATCGCGCGGCGCCGATCGCCGAACGAATCGCGAGCTCACGTTGCCGTCCCGCGGCCCGCGTCAACATCAGGTTGGCGACGTTCGCAATCGCAATGAGAAGCACGAAAGTCACCGCGCCCATCATCGCCGAAACGACGAGCTTCACGTCATTCCCCAGAAACAGTTCGCGAAGCGGGCGCGCGTTGCCGATCTGGTCGTCGTTCGTGACGCCGTACTGTGTCTTGAGTCGCGTCGTCAGGGTCTTCAGCTCGGCATTCGCCTGCGCCAGCGTCGTGCCAGACTTCAATCGCCCGATCAAATCGAGCGACCGCCAATCGCGATGTTCGGCATGCAGCAGCGGCGCCATCGGCAGCCAGATCTCGCCGCGATCAGGAAACTTGAAATCTGGCGGCATGATCCCGACCACCGTGTGTGGTTCGTTGTTGATCGAGATCACGCGTCCGACGACGGAGGGATCGCCATCGTAGAGCCGCTTCCAGGCAGCATCCCCGAGGAGCGCGACACCGGGCGCACCAACAACATCTTCGTCCTCGCGAAAGAGCCGTCCGAGTTGGGGTCGAATGCCGAGGAGCGGAAAAAGGTTGGCCGTAATCAGCTCGCCAGACAGTCGCGCCGGGTCGGTGCCTTCGGTGATCGCGACGCTCCGTCCGGACCAGGCCGCAACTCCCGTGAAGGAACGCGCCTGATCGCGCCAGTCGAGATAATTGAGATATGAGATCCCGTCGCGATAGCCGGTCTTCGGATTGAAGTCGGACAGAGCGACGAGATGGTCCGGGTCAGTGAACGGGAAGGGGCGAAGAACGATCGCATTGAAGCACGAGAAGAGCGTCGTGTTGGTAGCGATTCCCAGCGCGAGGCAGATGACAGCGATGAGGGTGAAGGCGGGGTTTTTTCGCAGCGTCCGGCCGGCGTAGCGAACGTCCTGTAGGAACGTTTCCATTTGGTGCTCCGGGGTCGTGGGCGTCCTGCGATATCTGCGTCCGGTGCGCCTCCTACGACCTGTTGGAAATTGAAGATTCAGAAGGCGGTCGACGGGCTTTGGCAGCATTAGCACGGACTAACGCCAACGACCACGCACAGTGGCGGTTGGCTCGCTGAATGCTTACCGTCTTGGCATGAACTCCCCGCAGTTGGCGCCAGAGAGCGTTGAGACGATAACGGCGTCGAAGCCGTCTGCGGCGCCGGTACCTCCGCCAGCGCCGCCGCTCGCGTTGCCGGACGGGCGCCGAGTGCGGGTCATTCACGTCGTCGCCGAGCTCGCCCCCTTCGCGCGCAGCGGAGGTCTTGGCGAGGCAGTCGCGAGCTTGGCGCGATTTCAGGCCGCCTCCGGTGTTCAGTCGGCGGTCATGATGCCGCTCTACGCCCAGGTTCGTGACACGGCGCCCGAGATCGAGCCCGTCGGGCCAGCATTCCGAGTCCAGATCGGGAGCCGAATCGAGCCCGCCCGTTTGTGGCGACTGTCGAAGCGACCGGACGATCCGCGCGTCGGCACCGAGGTCTATTTCATCGAGAATCCCGAGTATTTCGATCGGCCCTATCTCTATGGCCCACCGGGCTCCGACTACCCGGACAACGCGCGTCGTTATGCTTGCTTCTGTATGGCGGCGCTCGCGGCGATTCCTCGCATCGCAGGCAACGATCCAGTCATTCTCCACGCCCATGATTGGCACACCGCGCTCGCGCCCGTCTATCTGAGGACGTACTTCGCCGGCGACACGCGTTACGGTTGGGTGAGCGTCGTCCTCACGGTGCATAACGCCGGGTATCAAGGTCACTTCCCGCCGCAGACGATGGCCGACCTCGGGCTTCCGCGCTCGCTCTACAACTGGCGGCAGCTCGAGTGGTATGGTCGAGTGAACCTGCTCAAGGGCGGCCTCGTGTTTGCCGACGCCGCCACGACGGTCAGTCCGACGCATGCGCACGAGCTGCGCACGCCGGCCGGTGGATTCGGTCTCGACGGGGTCTTCCGCGCGCTTCGCGACCGATTCATCGGGATCACCAACGGCATCGACCAGAAGCGCTGGAATCCTGCCAGCGATCCCGTGATTCCAACGCACTACTCGTCGGACGCGCTCGCGGGAAAAGAGCAGTGTCGCGAAGCCTTGCAACAGGAGATTGGCCTGCGACGCATTCCTGGCGTGCCGATCTTCGCGATGACGGCACGTCTCGTCTCGCAGAAAGGACTCGACCTCATTCTCGGCGACCCTGGCTACTTCGCGCTCGACGCACAGTTCCTCTTCCTCGGCGCCGGCGAGCCGCGCTATGAAGAAGCACTGACCGCGATCGCAGCAAGGGCACCGAGTCGCATATCGGTGCAGCTGCGGTTCACGGAGGAGCTCGAGCATAAGCTCCTCGCCGGCGCCGACATGTGTCTGATGCCGTCGCAATACGAACCCTGCGGCCTCACGCAGATGCGCGCTCAGCGGTACGGCACCCTGCCGATCGCTCGCCGCGTCGGCGGCCTCGCCGACACGATCGAAGACAACGTTACTGGCTTTCTCTTCGACGACTATGTCGCGGCCGACTTCATGCGCGCCGCCGTCCGCGCCGTCGATCAGTACAAGGAACCCGAAGGCTGGCACAACATGATGCGCGAAGCGATGGCGCGCGACTTCGGGTGGGAGCAATCGGCGGCCAAGTATCTGAATCTTTACAAGCGCGTGGTCCAGGTCTCCGTAGCGCGCTGACGCTGCTAACGCCCGGCTCGCCCTGACGTCCAACAAGCGCCGACGCAGGACAGGCATGGCGCTAGCGTTCCCCAGTGGATATGAAGGCCCACGAGCTGAAGCGATACCTGACGGAGCTGCCCTTTCGCGGCGGCAACTCGGCGGGAGCGCGGCTCGGCCGGTACGCGGTCGCAGTCGCAATCACGCTTCTGGCGTGGCTGTCGACCCTGGTACTGGGCGCCGAGTTCGATGCCTCCAGCCGGCTTCCGTTCGCGGCCGCGGTTGCTATTGCCACCTGGTACGGTGGCAACGGGCCCGGCCTTCTCTCATGCGTGCTCTCGATCTTCGCGATCGACTTCAGCTTCCTGCCGCCCATTGGCGCGATCGAGCTGACGCATTCGGAAGAGCTGATCGATAGCATCGTCTTTTTGCTCGTCGCACTCACCATCGGCGCGACAACGGCCGCGATGCGCCGCGCCCGTGAGCTTGCGGAGCGTCGCGCGCTCGACGTCGAAGAAATGAACGCCGAGCTGGAGCAACAGGTCGATCAGATCCAGGCGCTGTCACGCGACTCCGAGCGACTCGCGGCGCAAGCCCAGCATTTACTCGATGTCACCACGGCGCTCGCCGAGGCGCGCTCGGTGGACGACGTCGCGCACGTCGTTCTCACGAAAGGGATGGCGGCGGTCGAGGCGACGCGCGCATTTCTGATGCTCGTCGATGGCGAACGCGTCGAGCGACTCGGTGCCACGGGTTATGGCGAGGACATGCGGCGCCGCACGCGCCTAACGAATGTCAGCGAAGATGGCCCTGTTTCCGAAGCGATTCGAACGCGATCGCCCGTGTGGATATCCACCGTGGACGAGTTTCGCGCGCGCTATCCGAAGCTGTACGAGCGCGTCGGCGTGGTGAGTGCGCGCCAGGCGCACGTCGTGTTGCCACTCCGTTATGGAAACGAGGTCGTCGGCGCGCTGGGCATGAGCTTCGCCGAGCCGAGCGCACTTGGCGCTGCCGACCGAACGTTCACGCTTCTCCTCGCGCAGTCAGTTGCCGCGGCG
>DATEGN010000501.1:0-3759 GCA_035280125.1 Gemmatimonadaceae bacterium
GGCGTCATTGGAAGCGAACTCAGACAATCATCCCCATGCTCGCATCAGGACCCCGCTGATCCCGATGGAGCGGCACGCCGGCTTACCCTCCGACGCCTCACCGTCCGCCTTGAGCATTGCCTCGGACTTCTGCCGCTCTTCTCGGCTCGCTCTTCTCGGCTCGCTCTTCTCGGCTCGCTCCTTCTGCCGGTAAGCAGTTCAGGCCGGAGTCAGCTTGCCAAGAAGCCGAGCCCCTCGCGCTCCGGTGGCCCGCGGCAGATTGCCAGCGCGCCGAGTCACGTGCAGATACGCGAGCAACGCGAACGCGACGGCTTCCTTTGCTTCTCCGTCGAAGAATTCGTCCGCGAAGTCGCGAACGGCGATTGGGGCGATGAGAGCCGCGATCATGCGCACCAACGTTGGATTACGCGCGCCGCCGCCGGAGATGAGGACTTCCGTGATTGGCTCAGGGAGAAAGCGGCGATAGGCGTCGGCGATGCTGCGAGCGGTGAGTGAGGTCGCGGTGGCGATCACGTCTTCCGTCTTCGCGTCGGCACGCACTGCGCGGCATCGATCGATGAGCGTTTGCACATAGCGTGCGTCGAAGAGCTCC
The DNA here is from genome assembly GCA_035280125.1 of Gemmatimonadaceae bacterium. GTDB lineage: Bacteria > Gemmatimonadota > Gemmatimonadetes > Gemmatimonadales > Gemmatimonadaceae > AG2. The sequence continues at coordinate 593 of DATEGN010000501.1, forward strand.
GGGCCCGTTGATTTGGGTGGCGGACTCGCGAAATAGGGCGCGGCGAGCAACTCGGTGACGACGTCGTCGATTGGGGAGCCGGCGGCGGCGAGGCGGCCATCGACGTCGTACGGCAGGCCAGGCACGAGCGCGCGGACAACACGGTCGATCACGCTCACGCCCGGACCGGTGTCGAACGCGCGGACACCATCGAGTGTGCCGTTAGGGGGCACGACGGTGACGTTGCCCATTCCGCCGATGTTCTGCAACGCGCGCCAACCCGCGCTGGAAAAGATCAGCGCGTCGGCCATCGAGACGAGTGGTGCGCCGTGGCCGCCGGCGGCGACGTCGCGAACGCGAAAGTCGCTGACGACATCGATCCCGGTGCGCTCGGCGATCACCGCTGCCTCGCCGAATTGCCACGTGGAGTGCTGCGGCTCGTGCCAGAGCGACTGACCGTGCGAGCCGATCGCGCGCACTTCGCTCTTCGCGACGCCGGCGTCCGCGAGGACACCGACCACGGCCTCGGCGAGCCAGCTGCCGAGGTCGAAGTTGAGCCGGCAGTACTCCTGCGCGGTGCCGGAGGTCAGCGCCTTCCGGAGACGCGCGTGCTGCTCCTCACTGTAGGGCGTGACGCGGAATGCCAGCAACGCGGCCCGACGCTCGTCGCTCGGCTTCGAGGTACCGAGGTGGTCGGCGAAGCGCACGACCGCCGCGGAGATTCCGTCGAGCGAGGTGCCGCTCATGACGCCGACGTACACACGTCCTTCGCTGCCGATACCTAACGAGCTCATGGCCGCGACTTCGGCAATGCGTCGTCCGGCACCGGCGGCGGCTCACGGCCAATTGCGCGACGGATGACGCCGCCGGCGCGCGCGAGCGCCTGTTCGGCGTCCGTCCGCGACGTGTTGAGAAAGTGCATAACAATGGCCGTCTTCACCGTGCCGCCGGCGCGATCGAGGAGCGCGCGCGCGTCTTCACGCGACACCGCACACACCTCGGCGATAATGCGCTCACTCCGATCCTCGAGCTTCTTGTTCGTCGCTCGGAGATCGACCATGAGGTTGCCGTACGTCTTGCCGAGCCGGATCATCGCGCCGGTCGTGATGGTGTTGAGGACGAGCTTCGTCGCCGTACCAGCTTTCATGCGCGTCGATCCGGTGACCACCTCGGGACCTGTAATCGGCAGGATCAGAATGTCAACGAGTTGGCGTGTGTCGTCAGGCGGCGGCGAGCAGGCGACGAGCGCCGTTCGCGCTCCGATATCGCGCGCGTAGGCGAGCGCGCGCCGGACATAGGGCGTCGTTCCGGAGGCGGCAATGCCGACGACGAAATCACCTTTCGTCACGCTGTGCTCCTCGAGGTCTTCCACGGCCGACTCGAGCCGATCTTCGGCGCCTTCCTGCGAGCGCGTGAGTGCCTTGTAGCCGCCAGCGATGATCCCCTGCACCATATCGGGATCGGTCCCGTAGGTGGGTGGCATCTCCGAGGCGTCGAGGACGCCAAGTCGGCCTGACGTGCCGGCGCCGACGTAGAAGAGGCGTCCACCGCGACGAAAGGTCGCTTCAGCCTCCTCGACGGCGCGGGCGATGGCCTCGCGCTGGGAGTGGACCGCTTCGGGGACGCGTGCGTCCTCGGCGGCCATGAGGTCCACAATCTCGAGTGGCGATGCGAGATCGATGTTGGCCGAGCGCGGATTGCGCTTTTCGGTTATGCGGGGGTCGACGATACGTGGCGGCACGGAACAAAGATAAAGAGGGACTGCCGGGGAGAGTTGAGAAGCAGGCGATCCGGTGGTCCGCTAACTTCTCACACATGCATCGCACTCTCCTCGCGGCGATCACTCTCGTAGCGTTCGCGGCGTCGGCGACTGCACAGATCGTGCGGCCGTCGGCCATTACAGAGCCGAAGACGTGGATGAGCTTTTCGGTTGGTGTCATGGATCTGTCCGACGTACACGACGGCTCCACGAATTGCGATTGGCAATTCGGCAACGCAGTGCAGTATCGCGTCTCGCTCGAGATGCCGATTCAGAATCAGTCCACGATTGGGATCACTGGCGCATTCGCGCGTGCGCCGCTGGTGTATGTGCCGCTGGATGGAATTGGTAATCTCGGCTGCCCAGGTACTTGTGATGCTGACGCAACCGTCACCCAGCTGCTTGCGACGTTCCATGCGGGCCGGAGTGCGATCGGCTTTCACCAGATCATCGATATCTCGCTCGGCGCTACCGGTTATTCGGGATTTCGGGCGCGTCAGTCGGGCGAACGGCTACCGCCAATGCAGCTCGATGCAGATCTTACTGGCGGCATTGGATATGGCTTCGGCTATACCTTCTCGCCCGACATGCAGATCACGCTCGTGCAGGATGGCTTTCTCACGGTGCATCAGCGTACCAATGTCGCGGGGAACGAGAATACGATCGGCAGGCAGTTCGTCCTGAGACTGGGAACTCGATTCGGATTCTGAGAGGCTCATTGTGATTTCGCTGAAGCGAAGCGCTGCCCTTCTCGCCGCCGTCGCGACGGCCGCTGTGTCTTGTCGGTCAGCGCAGACGCCGCCACGGTCGGCGACAGACATCGGGCACCCCAGCAGGGCAGCCGATCTGGGAGTTGCGATGTACTCCGGCGACCGGAGACCCGCAGTCTTTCCGGCGGCCTGGCCATTCAAGGCTGGCCGCGGCGCCGTGTTCGGAGCGCACGCGATGGTCGCGAGCGATGCACCGCTCGCGGGCGAGGCCGGAATCGAGATCATGCGCGAGGGCGGAAACGCGGTCGACGCCGCGGTTGCCGTTGGCTTCGCGCTCGCTGTCGTCTATCCCGAGGCGGGCAACATTGGTGGCGGCGGCTACATGGTGATTCACATGGCCGACGGGCGAGCGGCGGCGCTCGACTATCGTGAGATCGCGCCGCACGCCGCGGGCCGCAACATGTATCTCGACTCGACGGGGAATCTCACCGACAAGAGCATCGTCGGGCCATTGGCCCCCGGCGTGCCCGGCGCGGTCGCGGGCCTAACGAGCGCACTGGCGAAGTACGGTACGATGCCGCTCGCCAAGGTGATGGCGCCGGCGATTCGTTATGCAGAGGAAGGGTTCTTTGTTGATAGTGCGCTCAGCCGATCGTTCTATTCCAACGCAAAGTTGATCGAGGAGTTCGGCGGACAGACTGCGTTCTTTCCCGGCGGCT
>DATEGN010000502.1:0-10656 GCA_035280125.1 Gemmatimonadaceae bacterium
GGCGAACGTCTCGTAGAGCCGCTTCGCTTCCTCCTCGCCCACGGCATTAGCAAATGCGAAACGGAACTGATCGTATGTGAGTGGAATCGCGCGATTCCGATTCGCGGGATTGCCGAGCACCGGCCACGCTGACCGCAGGGACGAGATCGGCAGCGGGAGCACGCCGCGAAAGGGCGCAGGATCGATCGCCACCGTTGCTGTGCAAAGACCGCGTCCCGCGAGGATCTGAGCGAGCAAGCCTCCAAACGAATGTCCGATCACCGCCGGCTTCTTTGCCAAGCCACGAATGATCGTCTCAAAATGGTCGGCAACCTGGCCAACCGACTTGTGCGCGAAGACTTCGGGAGCCGCATTTGCCTCGGCGACCGTTTCCGGATCGTCGGGCCAACCAGGAGTCAACGGGGTATAGCCAGCTTCCTCGAAGACGGCCGCCCATCGATCCCAGCTGCTCGGCAAGAGCCAGAGGCCGTGCACGAAAACAACTGGCTGGAGCCTCGTCTTGTTGGCACGCTCCACTTGTTGTCCTTCGTGATCAGTAACGGTCGTGACGCCGGCTGCCGGAGTATGGGTTGTTGCCGTCATTGCTCGTGAGCCCTCGGTGGTGCTGGTTCACTCGGCCGCCCGTTCAGTCGCGAGGACGATTCGAGTGAGAAATGTGTCCACAGATTCGTTGCTATGACGCACCGGAATCACGAAACGTTGATCGTCAGGCTCACGTGGCGGTCGGTCGCCGACGGGCTCGTCGACCATGAGATCACCGCCGCGGTCTTCCACGATGGCCTCGAAACGCTCCACTGCTTCGAGTAAGCGCACGAGCTCGCCGTCGGTTTCGTGGCTCGTTAGGTGAATTCCGCGCGCACGCAAACGTTCTGCGACCTCTCTCGCGACGTCCCGCCGTTCGTCGCGCATCAGCCATGCTCCGGATTGCTCGCGGCTCGTGACGCCGGCTCGACCGACCCGCGCCGGCCCGGTGCGGCGCTCTGCTTCTGACGTGCAAAATCGAGCAGATCGGCGTTGAATTGTTCAGTATGCGTCGACATCAATCCGTGCGGCGCCCCCTTATAGACTTTGTACGTCGCGTTCTTGATCATCTTCGAAGAGCGATCGCCACCGACGCTGATGGGAACGACCTGATCATCGTCGCCATGAATGATCAACGTCGGGATATCGAACTTCTTCACGTCTTCCGTGAAGTCGGATTCCGAGAACGCCTTGACGCATTGATAGGCGGCGGCGAGTCCGCACTGTATGGAGAGTAGCCAGAATTGGTCGTGTACGCCTTGCGGGACTTTCGCGCCGGGACGATTCGCACCGTAGAAGATCGGGCTGAAGTCCTCCCAGAATTGCGATGCGTTGGCGAGCAGACCCGCGCGGATCTGATCGAATATCTGGAGCGGCATGCCCTCGGGGTTTTTCGGCGTCTTCAACAGGCCGGGCGTGACGGCGTCGACCAGTACTGCCTTCGCCACGCGCGTCGTGCCGTGCCGGCCAATGTACCGCGTGACCTCGCCGCCGCCGGTCGAATGGCCGATATGTATTACATTCGTTAGGCTGAGCGTTTCAACAAGCGTAGCAAGATCGTCCGCGTAGGTGTCCATGTCGTTGCCGGTCCACGTTTGTGTCGAGCGGCCATGACCGCGGCGATCGTGCGCAATCGCGCGAAAGCCATTCGACGCAAAAAGGAAGAGCTGGTCGTCCCACGCGTCGGCGTTCAGAGGCCAGCCGTGGCTGAAGACAACTGGTTGTCCGGTGCCCCAATCCTTATAGAAGATCTGCGCACCGTCTCGTGTCGTGATCGTTGGCATATTGCGACCTCCGCGTACGTCTTTGTGGTCCGCGACGAATTGTGCTACGAGGGAACGATCAAGTTGATCGTGTCGCGCGACCAAGCCATTGGCTGTTGGGCCAACGCAAGACGGGAGAGGCTCGATATGAATTGCGCACGGCGTGATACGCGGTCGAGCCCGCATTGCCATCATCGAGCACTTCGCGCGAGGCTGGCGTGTCCGCGGCAATGATCTCGAGGCCGGAGGCCATCGCCTCGAGCAGCCGCTTCTAGTACTCCGCGACGACCTGCCCTCCGGGCACCAGTGTCACCCAGCGCCCCGCGCCTAAGCGATCCAGCCGAGCCGCCAGCTCCTTCGTGTCAGTGAGCCGCACCGGTGAAGGGGCATCGCCTTGATCGTGAAAGAAGTCCTCCCAGTGACCAAGGATGACGTGACGCGGCCGCAGCGCCGCAAGGAGGAGCGTTGGATAGTCCGGAACCTTCTTGAAGTTGCCGGCGCACACGATCGCAACATCTACTGGTCGTTGATCGGCCCCCGTGAATGGAGGCAGAACGACGTCGAGAGGTTGCGTGGCCGCGTCCTGGTAGAAGATGCGAAACACGGGCTTCGCGCTCTCGTCGAGGAGATCGATGACGTATGAGACGGGCTCACCAAGGCACCAGCCCCACGCTGTCCGCGGCAACGACGTTCGATCGTGCTTGGCGTGACAACGGGCCATGGTGATGAACCACCAATTCGGCGCGTGGCTCGACTGTACGGCCATGAAGCGCAGGCGCCGGTTGGATAAGTAGATCCAACGTCCAACATGCCACGCGCTCGCGACAACGCTGTCGGCGGGAAAGAGCGAGTCGATGCGGCTCGCATGCGCGCGCATCGACGCGTCACCCATGAGAATCCGCTTGGTCGTAAGCGTGCCGTAGATCGTTGCGTCGGGCAGATAATGCCGCGCAACGAGCGGGACATCCATGAGGTGATCGTAATGCGAATGGCCGATGAGAATCGCGTGCACGTGCGCGAGCGGCGCGAGTGAAGCGCCGAGGTAACGGTGAAGCTCGCGATCAACGGCCTCGCTGTCGGAGTGTATGGGCCAGAATGGCGTGGCCACCGCCATCAATGCCGGATGCGAAAATGACGGCGCTGTAATCACCGCCTCGTCGCCAGCACGGATGAGAAAGCCGCCGACTCCGAGGTAGGTGAACTGTACGGTCGATTCACACGGGGCAAGCTCGGCGCAGGACCGCCATGTCGGCGTCGAGTCACGCGCGATCGGCCGGAGTGCAGAGGACGGACCCGTGAGTCGAAAGCAACCGGTCGCCGCGACAATGATCAACGCGGCGGCTGGATACTTCACGAGACGCCGGCCGTTTCGGCCCGAACGCGATTCATCAGTGACTGGAATCGCGGATCGTAGCGCAAGCCGGCCATCGACGGGTCGAAGCGGAGCATAACGAGCCAGTAATACCGCTCCTCGATCGCTCGCTCCAACCAGGTGATGGCCAGGTCGTTTTGCCCGAGACAGTGGTGGGCGATCGCGATGCCGACCGTCGACATCGGCTCATGTTCCGCTCGCCGCTCGATCTCGGCGAGCAGCGACGTCGCCTCGGTGATCTCGCCTAACGCGACGAGCGGTTGAACGAGGTTCGGCGTGGCCCAGCGATCTCCCGCGTTGAGCTCGAGCACGCGCGCGAACTCTGCTCGCGCCTCCTGTGCCCGCCCGGTATAAAGCAGACAGAAACCGAATGCGCGATGCAGCTCACTGGCCTGGGGATGTCTCGCGACGGCTGGCTCCAGCGTACGCAGTGCCTGTTCCCACCGTCCTGCCATGATGAGTATCCAGGCGAGGTCGTAGGTGGCATCCTCGGTGAGGGGATCGAGTGAGCGTGCTTGCTCCATCGCTGCAGTGGCTTCTTCAAACCGTCCCTGTGCGGCGAGCACGAAGCCGAGACAGTCATGCGCAAGATAAAAACCGGGCGCCAGGTCAAGCGCTTGCCGCGCGACTGCCTCCGCGTGCTCGAAGTTCCACTCGTACCAGAGCGCCACGTGCGCCCGCATAACGAGCGCGAGCACATCGTTCGGATCCAGAGCAAGCGCCTGCTCGGCTGCGAGGAGCGCTCGTGGAAAGGCCTCACGCGGCCGCTGCGCGTGGTAGATGCCGAATAAGACGAGCGCGTACGCCATCCCCGCATACGACGGCGAGAAATCGGGGTCGAGCCGGGCTGCTTCTTCGAAGCAGCGTAACGCCTCCTGCATTCCGTCTTTGCGCTTCTCGACCAGTTGGCGCCCGCGAAGATAGAGCTCGAACGCCTCCTGATTGACCGGCGCAGGACGGCTGCGCGTAGTCCCGGCGATCGCCTCACCATGACGCTCGCCTGTTGCGAGCGTGTTCTCGAGCGCCAGCGCGATCGATTGTGCGATCTCTTCCTGAACCGCGAAAATATCCGCCAGTTCACGATCGTACTGCGCCTTCCAAAGTTCCTCGTCATCCACGGCGCGGAGGAGGCGGACGGCGATCCGCACTTTCGTCGCACTACGCCGCACGTTCCCCACGAGCAAGTGTAGCACGCCGAGGCTCTCAGCGATCGTCTGTCGAGCGACGTTCTGGCCCTTGAACGCAAACGAGGAATTGCGTGCCGCCACGCGGATGCCACGCATATGCGCGAGCACGCTCTGGACTTCCGCCGCGATTCCGTCGGAGAACGAGTCGTTCTCGGGCGCGCTGAGGTTTTCGAGCGGCAGAACGGCAATTGATGGCATATCAGCGAGCGCTGGCGCATACGCCACCGCGCCTAACGAACCGAGCTCCGCCTGCTCGAGACCGACCAGTAGCTCGGCGCCGTCGGCGAATCGCAGGCTGGGTTCAATGGCAAGGCAACGCATCACGAGCGCCGCCAGTCCAGGCGGCACTTCGCGGCGGACCTCGGCGACCGGCCGTGGCACTTCCAGTAGTTGCGACGCCATCACCGCGACAAAGTTCCCCTTTCCGGAAAAGGGACGGACGCCAGCAAGCAGCTCATAGGCGACGACGCCGAACGAATAGACGTCGGCACGCGGGCCAACCTCCGGATCGGCGGTGGCCTGCTCCGGTGACATGTACCCAGGCGTGCCGAGTGCGATCCCCTCGCTCGTGATGTTCTCGCCGGTCAACGACGGGGCACTCGCGTCGGTGCGCGCAACGCTGATCGCTTTTGCTACGCCAAAATCGGTTACCTGCGCCGTGCCGCCGGTGATGAGCACGTTTTCCGGCTTGATGTCGCGATGGACGACGCCCTTGGAATGGGCGAAGGCGAGCGCCTTCGCGACATCGCGCAGAATGCTCACTGCGCCGGCAACGGAAAGAACGCCCTCCGCCGAGAGTCGCTCGCGGAGCGACTCTCCCGCGTACGGCATCGTGTAACAAGCGAGGCCGCCGACTTCGTGAGCGCTGTGGACCGGAACGATGTTCGGGTGTTGAAGGCCCGCGGCAACGAGGATTTCACGCTTGAATCGTTCTGCCGAGACCCGGTGAGCCAACTCCTGATTCAGGACCTTTACCGCAACCTGGCGGCCGAGGGCGTGATCGTAGGCGAGGAACACGCGTGACATCCCGCCGCCACCAAGCTCGCGCTCGACCGTAAATTTGTCGCCGAGCGCCGCTGATAACTGGGCAATGAGTGAAGTCTCATTTGCTCGCTCGGCGCTCGCCAGGCTGCGGACGAGCGGCGGTGGCTCGTCGAGGAAATCCGTCGAGGTCGCGCGATCATTTGACTGGAGCAGCGACTCGACCTCACGACGCAACGCGTCGTCGCCAGCACACACGCCTTCCAGGAACGCAGCGCGATCCGCAGGAGCGCGGTCCAGCGCCTCGTGCATCACGCCCTTCACCTGAAGCCATCGCTCAGGCGTCATAACGGATCCGGGCTCGAGACGCTCCGCATCCGGCGATCTCACTTGTCCTACGGACTGCGAAGGAGACGTCACCGGGCGCGCCCTCAAAGGTCCATCCAATTGCTGCTCAGGATGGCAACGATAGGGGACGTGTCTTGACCGGTCAAGCGATTCGCGCGACGTCAAATACTGATCTCAGCACCGCTCATCGAAGCGTCGGCAGCCTCGAGGAGCGTCAGGTCGCTGCGAGCCATCTTCAGCGTGCAGCGCGAGGGCGTCGCATTCCGAATTGCCTGGAGAAAATCCAGCATCATTGCCCGATACCCTAACGGGTCACCGGCAAGTGGTATCCAGAGGTTTCGTTTGCGGCCGGTTTGAACGTACGCGAGTCCATTCGATTCAAAGCTGACGGCGCCGTGCGTGCCTTGCACCTTGGATAGACTCAGTCCGCCGAGTGGCGCTGGCAACTCCCAGGAATGGGCTAGTGTTCCGATTGCACCGCAAGCGTAGCGAAGGACGACAAGTGAGCTCCGGTCTGGGCCATTGAGCGGTCCAGCCTCGCCGGCATCTCTCTTCGCCGCGATCGTGATTAACGCGGGGTCCGCTCGCGCTGGCCGGATGCGGCGTCGTTATCGTTATCCTACTTTTTAGTGCGCGCGGAGTAAGAGAATCCAATGGAGTCGCCGGATGGCGGCGCCACCTGCTCGCGCTCCGCACGCATGCGACTGCCCTGGCAACACCAAGCCGCTTCTGCGCTGCATTCGGGATTTCGCTGCTCGTGTGGAGCATGCAGATTGCGACATTCGCACTGGGAGCACATTCCACGAGCACGCAATTGCCACTGTCCGGCAGCGTCCATGATTGCAGCTCTCGTCGCTGCGCCAGGTCTGCTCACATTACGCTCCGAGCCGCATTCATTGACGCACGGCATGAGCGCGCGTTATCCTCGCCCGCAAGCGGCGTAAGGCGGAATCATGGTACCACTCGAGCATGATGGACCGGCGCCGTCGCAATCCGAGGTCACACGACTGCTTCTCGCGTGGCGAGGAGGCGACCAGTCGGTTGCCGAGCAGCTGCTCCGCGTCGTCTATGCGGAGCTGCATCGCCAGGCGAACCGCGCAATGCGTCGTGAGGGAACCGCTCACACACTGCAAGCGACGGCGCTCGTCAACGAGGCGTACCTGAGACTGGTGGACCAACGGCGTGTCGAGTGGCGCAACCGCGCGCACTTCTTCGGCGTCGCGGCGCAGTTGATGCGCCGCATTCTCGTCGATCACGCGCGCGCCCGACTGGCGGCGAAGCGCGGCTCCGGCGTGTCGATGCTGTCGCTCGGCGACGTTGGCGCGAGGGAGGAAGGCGTCGAGACCGATGTCGACGTGCTTGCTCTGCACGATGCACTCGAGAAGCTGACCACGCTCGATCCGGAGCAAGCGCGACTCGTCGAGCTCCGCTACTTCAGTGGCTTGAGCATCGAAGAAACCGCAGAGGCAATGGAGATTTCGCCAGCTACGGTAAAGCGAGAGTGGGCGAGCGCGCGCGCCTGGCTGAAGAGAGAGCTGGAAGGGAGAGGTGCTAGTTGATAGTTGGAAGGTGCTAGGCGCTAGGTCCGTTCACCTAGCACCCAGCACCTAGCACGTAGCACCTGTCAGAATCCAATCTTCGTACCAAGAAAGAACGTTGGCCCGTAGTACTCACGCTGGAAGCTGTACTCGTGAGCCGGCGTTCCTTGATAGAAGCCGAAGACGGCGTTGTTCATGTTCAGCACCATGAACTGCAACTGCACATCATTCGTCGCGTTGTATACGACCGAGCCGTCGACCTGCGCGTGCGGGTAGAAATAGTTATCACCGTTGGCCGTCGGCGTGCCATCACCATACGCATCGATCATCGCACCGTTGTACGTCCAGCCGATTCGCGCCGAGAATGGTGACTGATCGTAGGTGAGATAGGCGTTGGCGATGTTCGGCGACTGGCGCAGTAGCGGTGCTTTACGACCAGCATCCGGATCGACGAGTACCTGCGATTGAGTGTGCGTCCAGTTACCGTCGAATCCAAGTCCAGCGAGCCGGCCCGGAAGCATCACGAACCGCTGTGTGTACGCGATCTCACCGCCGTACAGCCAGCCGTCGCCGCCGTTGTCCGGCGCGAAGCCGACGTAGCCATTGAATGGACCAGGCCCTTCGTAGATGATCCGTCGCGTGAGAATGACGTCGCTCAAGCTCTTGTAGAACACGCCGCCGGAGATCACTCCGACCGTGTTCAAGTAATGCTCAACCAGAAAGTCGTAGTTCCACGCATGCTGGGCAACGAGATTTGGGTTTCCAGTAGTAAACCCGCTCAGGCTCGGCTGATTCGCGCACGTCGGACATGTCGTTCCAGACTGATTCGGCGCAAGATCCGGATAATTGGGTCGTGCGATTCCACGCGTGACGGCGAATCGGACGTTGGTCTGCGGATCGACGGCATACCGTAGTTGCGCGCTCGGAAAGAGGTCCGTGTAGTTCTTCGTGCCGGTTACCTGGTCCACCGTCGATGACCCTGTCAAGAGCGCGTGTCCGAGATAGCTCGCGCTCGTCGCCTCGATGCGGAGCCCCAGATTGACGCGCAGCGCTCCGAAGTCCGTCGTGTTCATTCCATAGGCCGCGTAGATCTTTTCCGAGCCATTGAAACTGCCGAGTGAATCCTTGACCGGATTACGCGTCTGCGAAAACTGAGTCGCATGAGCGTCCTCGTATGCATTGACGCCGGAATTGTCGATGGCAGGTGTCACGTTGAACCCGGACGCGAAGCGGCGATAGAAGTTTGGATCGTTGAAGCCGCTCGTGACCTGCTGCAGCAGCAGCGGCGAGCCGATGTCCTTGAATGACAATTGCTGATTGGTAAAGTCCTTGCGTTCGTCGCGATACCGCACGCCCATCTTGAGCTGGCTCTGGTTCTCCCCGAGCGCATAATGCAATAGCGCGTTCGCGCCGCCGCCAAAGTCACGGCCGGTCGTCAGGTGATCGCTCGTTGAGTATCCGTTCAGTGCATAGTTGCTCGCGCCGTTCGCGGTCACCGAATCTCCTACCGATTGATAGCCGAAGCGCGGATACGCGGCATTGCTCGCATTGTAGTTGAGCGTCAGATCGGGTCCCGTGTAGCCGAACGTGGACGTGCGGTAGTTCTTCTCTTGCTGGCGTGTTCCGGCGTAGCTGAGCGAGTAGTCGAGGGTCCACGGTCCCGAATCGTGGTGACCGCCGGCGGATCCCGCCCACATCTGCTCGACCGGAGTCCGGAACTGCGACGTTCGCTCGAGGCCGACGCCGGGAATCGTACCGGTTGATGCGTCGGTTGGCGTCGCGTCGCCCGAAAGATCGTATACGTAGCGCGTGCCGTAGTTCTTGAAGAGACTCCACAGGCCCTTTACGTACATGTCGCTCGTCGCGTCGATGCGGTAGTCGAGGTCGCCGCCGAGGCCATAGCGCTCGCGCTGGTACAGATAGTCGCGAATGCTCCATTCGTTAGGCGCCGAGACCGATGCTCCCCCCGGCGTGTCATACATCCCCCACGCCGGCTCGACGTCGTTGATCGCGCGATTGTTTCGATCCGCGGAACCGCCGATCAGGAAGCCCAGCTTCTCGTCGGTCCCCGTGCGGCCGCCATAGGTGAACCCGCCCTGGTACGTGTTCCGCGAGAGGAGATCGATCTGTCCATACTGGCCGGCGATGTAGCCACGCGGTCGCCCTTCCGGCGTCTTGGTCACGAGGTTGACGGAGCCACCGATCGCGTCCGCGTCCATATCTGCCGTGAGTGTCTTCGAAACTTCGATCGCGGCGAGGAGATCCGAGGGAACGTCGTCGAGCTTCGGAATGCGATCCGACTCCGTACCGGGAATGTGAATCCCGTTGATCGTGACGTTCGAGAGCCGGGGCTCCGTCCCGCGAACCTGCACGAACTTCCCTTCCCCTTCGTCGCGCTCGAGTGACACGCCGGGAATGCGCCCTGCGGCCTCGGCCGCGTTGAAGTTCGGCAGCGCGCGAATCTCGTCTCCCGACAGCACCGCCACGAGGTTGTTGGCGTTCTGCTGTTTCGCGAGCGCCGCGACCTTCGTCTCGGCCATTCGTGGGGACTCACGGACGACCATCTCGGCCAGCCGTTGCGTTGACGCGTGTAGCGTCACGTTTCTCGTTACGGTCGCTCCACCAGCGAGCGCGACGCTCTCCGTGTCCGGTGTGAAACCAAACGCGCGCGAGACGACGAGCTGCGAGCCAGTGGGCACCTGATTGAAGCGATAGCCGCCGTTCGCGTCAGTGAGGGCGGTGAGCGACGTTCCGGCGACACGAAGCACCGCGTGCGTGATCGCGGTGCCAGTCGTATCGGTGACGCGCCCGACGAGCGTTGCCGTGGCCTGTGCGTCCGCGCGCGTCGGCGTTGCGAGACCTGCGGAGACTGTGATCGCGATCGATAATCCGATGCGCACGAGCACAGGTCGTACGCTCGGCCGAGCCGAGCCTGGGGTGTGATACATAGCTCCTCCGGCGGGGGGCAGGGTGCAGAGGAGCTAGAGATATCGACCGTTCGTTGCGGTCACGCTTACGCGCCGCAACGGCGGCGTAACGAACGAGTGACGACTGCGGTATCAAGAAAGCTTTATCCGAGTGTCGCCACGTCCGCACCCGTCCTACACGACGACGCCGTGAGGGCCCACAGTCCGACGCCGGTCCATCCGATTCTGAGTCGTATGGCAGGTACCTACGGTTCTTACTGCACGACGACGGTGCCGGTCATCGATGGATGGATGTGACAGCTGTAGTGGTACGTCCCCGGTGTCGTGAAGGTGCGCTGGACAGAGACGTTCGCGTTCAGTCCGTCAATGTTGGCGGGTGCACCCGCCTGTTGATCGAAAAAGACGTTATGCGCGATGCTTCCAAAGTCGAAGGTGACGACGTCGCCGGCGCTGACCGTCAGGGACGAGGGCCCGAAGGCAAGTGACGGAGTGGCCGAAATCGTGTGGCCGCCGCCGCCG
>DATEGN010000503.1:0-2633 GCA_035280125.1 Gemmatimonadaceae bacterium
TCGCCAGACATCAGGATCGATCTCGTCTCCGGCGACGACTGTCCGCCGAGGATGGACTTCACGACACCATCGACCTGTACCACGCGCTTCTCGCCGCGCAACGACCCGGTATACGGCCACGTCGCGAGCGACGCGCCCGGCACTCGGCCAGCCGCGAGCGCCAGGCCGAAGTTGATACGATTCAAGATCGCGCCCGTGTTCATCCACGCGTCGCCTCGGTCCGGCCAGCCGTCAGGAGTCTGACGTCCAAAGATCGGCTGGCCCAGGCGGGCCAGCAGCTGCGCCGTGCGCGGCGTCGTATCCGGCTGCGCGTTCATGGCGCGCAGTGCGCTCGCTACGACCTCGAACGGCGTCTTCACCTTCGCGTGATACGCGGCGCGGCTGAAGAATTCCGGCGACGTCACGATGCACCGCACCGTCTCCCGAATGCCGCCATCTGTTCTGGTGAACACGCTCGCGCACCGATTCACGAGCGGCGCCGGAGCGGTGTCGCTCACGAAGTGCCTGACGAGCTTCGTCGTGATGAAGCGCGCCGTCGAAGGATGGCGGGCGACGATGTCGAGCACCTGCTCACCGTCCTCGATGCCCTCGCCGGCCTTCAGCTTGTGCCCGAGAACGAGCTTCTCACCCGCGTCGTGCATCTCCGGTCGAAAAACGAAATCGCCATTGCGCGGGTTCATCGTCCAGCCGGTGAGCGCGCGCGCGACTTCGATGACATCCTTCTGCGTATAACCGCCGTCCACGCCAAGGGTGTGCAGCTCCATCAGCTCGCGCGCGTAGTTCTCGTTGAGTCCGCGCGCCCGACGTTGAGGTGCCGAGGCGGCGGCGCCCGCGGGGCGCGGAAAGCGGCCGAAGCCCGGACGAAATCCACCAAAGCGACGGACCGGCTGGCGCGCCGACGCGAGCGTTGGGTGCAGGCTGTCCGCCACGCTCTGCCAGTTGTCGAGGAAGAAAAGCATCGCCGGACTCTTGGCCACCGCGCCGAGCAAGTCGCGGAATTTCCCAAGGGCGTGCGGCCGAATGACGTCGCGATCGTATGAAGCGAGGAAGAGCCGCGTCTGCCCCTTCCCGGAGTAGACGGAGAAGTGGTTCTCCCAAAAGTCCACCATCACTTCGTCGAGCTGTCGCTCACTGATCACGGCGCGTGCGAGCTTCGCTGACTGTACGTCGCCGACAATTCTCTGTGCCTTGCGCGCGAGGTCGCGAAGCTGAGGATCGTTCGCCAAGGCTTCACGTCGCGCATCGCGCTTACTCGCCGTGTCACCTTCGGCTTTGAGCTGCAGCTGCTCACGCCGGCGAGCTTGCTGTACCTGACGGAACGTCTCGACGAGCTCGGACGTGCTCTCATGCAGCGTTTGATATTGCGACACCAGCTGATCGGCCGGTCCATCGTCGATGCGCTCTGGTGACAATTGTGTCGCGATCCATTTGTCTACGCCGATGGCGCGGACTTTCTCAGCCTCACCCGGGCGAGGTCCAAAGCTCAGACGATTCAACACCTGCTGCACCTGCTCGTCCGGCAACAGCTCCCGCGGCTCGGACGAAGTGAGCGCGATGGCTTGAGCCACCGGGACTGGAGCACTCGTAGCAACAGAGCGGATCGGCGATCGCACGGGTGCGGCGGTCGAGCAAGCCGTAAGGGTTATGGCAGCCAAGGCCAGCGATGTAGTCGAAAAGCGCATTGAGTCACACCACTCGAAGCGGTTGTTAGCGGCTGCTGGTGGACGGCTCCGTCAGCTCGATCGTTAAGGAGACGACAGCCGGGCAGAAGTTGGCCCCGAAGAAGACTATATGACACAAATCAGGACTTTTCCCTTGCGTCATTCGGCCCTTCGTTCTTACGGTTGTCTTACCCCCCGACTCGAAGCCGCTCGAGCCTTGGGCTACGAGCGCCCCTGCCTGTAGGAGCATCTCATTCTTCTCGATCAACAGCGACGGCTCGCTTCGTACGACGCCTTCGTCGATACGGCCACGGCATCGGTTGCCGAGGCTGGCGCGGCACGTCGTCCGGTGGCCTTGCTCGTGGCGGACGTCGATCACTATCGACGGCTCGCCGACGAGTTTGGTCAACCGTATGCCGAGTCGGTGCTGCGCACGATCTTCGACCTGGTTCGCGCGAACCTCCGTGAGGGAGAACTGGTTGCGCACCCGGGCGGAGACGAGCTCGTCGCGCTTCTTCGCGCGTCGTCGTCTGCCGCTCGAGAGGTCGCCGAACGACTCTGCGCGGCTGTGCGCGGCCATCTCTTTCCGACTACGGACCGCGCTCCAGGACCTCGAGTCACCGTCTCGATTGGCGTAGCGACGGCTCCGGATCACGGGACAACTTATCAGGCGCTGCACGCCGCGGCGGATACCGCCCGTCTGAGTTTGAAGTCGCAAGGAAGGGACGGCGCGGCGCTCGCCGCGCTTCCCGCGCAAGAAACGCCGCATCGGCGGCTGGACATCGAACGCTTCGCTGGTCGCGGTGAAGAGCTCGCGTCGCTGGTTCGGTACCTTGGCGAATCGGTCATCGGGACGCCGCGAGCCGTTGCAATACTCGGTGAGGCCGGAGCGGGGACGGCGACCCTCGTGCGCCAACTCGAGCCCGAGGTACGCTTGCGTGGCGGCTCACTCGTCGTTGGTCGCTCGCGCGA
>DATEGN010000504.1:0-2681 GCA_035280125.1 Gemmatimonadaceae bacterium
ACTCGATGGCGCTTTCTTTCTTCGTCATTCATCGAGGAGCAACGACGATTCTCGGCCATACGGGAAGCCAGGCGGGCTTTCGATCGTTTCTTTTTTTCAATCCGGCGAACAGCGCCGCCGTGATCGCTGCGTTCAACACGACGAACGATGCCACTCCCGCGCGCGCGGCGTACGGCCGCATGTATGAAGCCGCGCTTGCGCTCCTCCGCTAAGTCATAGGTCTTCGCATGCGCTCGATCGGACCGTGGGTCATTCTGCTGGCGATTTCACGCTCACTGGTTGCTCAGACCTCCTTCCGCGTCGAGGAGACGACGATCGCCGATGTGCACGCAGCGATGCGCGCCGGCACACTGACTTGCCACGCGCTCGTCGAGCAATACCTCCGGCGCATCGATGCATATGACAAGAACGGACCCGCGATCAATGCAATCGTCGTCGTCAATCCAGCCGCACTGCACGTTGCCGATTCGCTCGATACGCGCTTCAAGCGCGAAGGTCTCGTGGGACCGCTGCACTGCATTCCGGTCATCGTCAAAGACAACTTCGAGACCGTGGACCTGCCGACGACCGCCGGATCGCTGTCCTTGCAAGGCTTCGTATCCAATAAAGACGCCTTTCAGGTGCGTCGCCTGCGGGAGGCGGGCGCGATCGTGCTCGCGAAGTCGAACATGGCGGAGTTCGCATTCAGCCCTTACGAGACCGTCAATTCGATTCTGCCTGGCTACACGAAGAATCCGTACGCACTCGATCGCGTCACCGCCGGGTCGAGCGGCGGGACGGCGGCTGCGGTCTCGGCCAACTTTGGCGAGGTGGGCCTCGGCACCGACACCGGCAACTCCATTCGCGGGCCTTCAGCCCACCAGGCACTGGTTGGCATTCGTTCCACGATGGGCCTAACGAGCCGCGGCGGCGTCGTGCCGCTCAATCTTTCGGCGGACATCGCCGGCCCCATGGCGCGCTCGGTTGCCGACGCGGTGGCGGTGTTTCAGGTCGTCGCCGGATACGATCCGGCAGACTCGGTCACGGTCGCGGCGCGCGGGCGCCCGATGCCTAACTACTCGGCATCCCTCGTGAGAGATGGGCTCCGCGGCGCACGCATCGGCATTCTGCGTCAGGCATACGAGCGCCCCACGCTCGACCCTGAAGTCCGCGACGTGTTCGCGAACGCGGTTGCCGAGCTGCGACTCGCCGGCGCCACGGTGATCGATACCGTACCACTTCCATCGCTCGATTCACTGTTCGCCGCGCATCGCGGACAGTGCAATCCCTTCAAGCATGATCTCGAAACGTGGATCGCGAGCACCGGATCACGGACGCCCGTGAAGTCGCTCGACGAGATCATCAAGTCCAATCGATTCCATCCCTCGATTCAAAAGCGACTCGAGCTTGCGCAAGCCGTGGATGTCGCGCCGGACAAGAGTCCCGGTTGTCGAGATCGCGACGAGTTTCGCGAGGCGTTGCGCGCCGCGGTTGGGCGAACCATGGACGCACTCAAGCTCGATGCACTGGTGTACCCGACCTGGAGCAATCCGCCTCGACTGATCGGCGATCTCAACACACCCGCGGGCGACAACAGTCAAGTTTTTTCCCCCAACACCGGCTGGCCCGCGATCACTGTCCCGATGGGATACACTCGCGGTTCACTTCCCGCAGGAATGACGTTCTTCGGCCGAGCGTGGAGCGAGCCGGTGCTCATTCGTCTTGCCTACGCGTACGAGCAAGCGACGCATCACCGTCGGGCGCCCGCAAGCGCGCCATCTCTTCGGTAGCTTTTATGTTTCGCTGATGCGGATCAGACGATCACTGGTTTTGCTGGCCTTCCTGAGCGCGTGCCTCCTACATCATAGCGAAGAGTCGCAGGCGCCTTTGAGATCGGCGACGCGGGATTCGCTTCTCGCCGCCGACGCGGCACGCGGTGAGCTGGCAACGCGCCAGGGTCTTGCAACCGCGGCAGGTGCATGGCTCGACAGCAGCGTCGTCTACCTTCGTACTGGCGCGCCGATTTTGTATGGTCGCGCTGCGGCGCTTCAGTTGCGTGGGGATGGAGCGCCCGAGCGGTCGAGCTATCAGTTCCGGCCATTCGGTGGTGGGACTTCGCGTGACGGGCAGGGCGGATATACGTACGGTGCCGCGACAATTGCGGCGCCTAACGGCGAGGGCGCGCCGACGCTTCGACTCGAGCGGTATATAGCATTCTGGCGTCGCGGGGCGGACCAGGTGTGGCGCATCGTTGCGTACGCTGATGTTGGTGGGCCACCGCCGGGACCGGCCGTTCAGATTCCGCAGAGCGACTTTCCGCCGGCACTCGCGCTGCCTCAAGGCAGGCGCGCCAATGCGGTGCGACAGGTCCGCGAGGCGGACAGCTCGTTCGCCCTCGCTGCCGATCTGCAAGGAACAGGGATCGCCTTCGCGTCGTTCGTTGCGCCGCAGGGCGTCGTTTTCTCGGGCTCGGAGATCGTCATTGGCACGGATGCCATTCGCGCGCTCTACGACGAGCAGCAGCGCGCTGGAGGGACGCTGAACTGGCGGCCTGTTTACGCCGACGCCGCCGAATCTGGTGATCTCGGATGGACGGTGGGCGAGTACGTCTTCACGGGGCGCGGCGCGAACGGATCGGTGGTCCAGCGCTTCGGGAAATACCTAACGATTTGGAAGAAGCAGCCGGACGGCGAATGGCGCTT
>DATEGN010000505.1:0-5461 GCA_035280125.1 Gemmatimonadaceae bacterium
CCGCGAGAGGAGGAGATTGATGACATTGCCGCAGGCGATCAGGAGGACCACGGCAGCCATCGCGGCGAGCCATGCGGCAATGCGCGGACCGGTATCGCGCGCTCCGGCCGGCGCTCGGCCGGCGATGATCGATCCGAGCTCGACACGCGCGGTGGAGTCTGTCCACTGGCCACGGCTCGCTTCGCCCGACGATCGAGCCGCACCGGCGCCCGCGCCGCGCTCCGTTTCCTCGAGCGTGTGTCGGTACACCACCGATGCCTGTGCGGTAACTAGCGAACGCTGAACTCCCGGGGGCAGACGGACGAGAATGTTCGGACCGGTCCATGCGCCGGGGCGGTACCAGTCTTCGCCACCGACCTCCGGCGCGGCCGCGCTGAACGGGACCCACATGTCGGTGTGCTGCAAATCGACGCCGCTGAAGTCGCGCGGCGCGACGCCGATGATCTCGTAGAGCCGCGCGCCGAGTTGAATCCTGCGGCCCAACACTCCCGGATCGGCGCCGAATTCACGTTGCCAGAATCCGTATGAGAGCACCGCAACGGCGTCGCCCATCGGCAGGCGCTCTTCGCTCGCGGCAAAGAACCGCCCCAGCGCCGGACGAACGCCGAGCAGCGGGAAGAAGCTCGGCGTGGCAAGCGTTCGCCACACCTGCTTGGCCTCAGGCCCTCGACCCATCGAAGCCTGATAGCTGCCGTAGATCGCGATGCGGTGAATAGCCCCGAGCTGATCACGCAGTGCCACGTAATCGCCATATGACGAGTACGCGCCGGTCATCGTGCCGGCCCAGCTGAAGGTGCGGGTGAAATAGAGCCGCGACACCGTTTCGGGGTGAGCGACGCCCGCTGGAGCGCGCAACAACAGCTGATCCACGAGACCGAAGATCGCGGCGTTCGCTCCGATTCCGAGCGCGAGCGTGAGCGACACCGCCGCGGCGAACGCCGGCGCACGCCGGAGCTGACGCAGCGTGCAACGCAGGTCCTGCTCTACCGAGCCAAACCACTCAGGAAGCCGCATGGAATGGGATCTCGCGAGACCGATCCCGCAGGTCAAGCTCAGGCAATTGCGAAGAGCACGTCGGCGCTCCGGCTGACCTCCGAGCCACATCTCCCAACGGGATGCGCAGGACGCGACGGAAAATGGCGGTCGGAGTCGAAATTGTTTGCATCTGGCTCTCCCTCGTATCTCGTCGGCGAAAAATCGCCAGACTGTTCGTTGAAGCGAGAGAGTAGCGGCGCTGAGTGGTTCCGAGCGTCAGGTAGAACGCGGAACCTTCGTCAGGTCATGACCGTTTTGCGCGGGTGGTCGTGTAGGCATTTCCCTTCCTCCACCTCAAGAGGCTGCCGACGGACAGCTCGCTCGTCACGAAGGACATTGGTGGAGGCACAACAAGGAGGCCCTGTGCGACTCCGCGTCTCTGCACTCGTATTCGCTGGCGTGCTCGCACTGCGTACCGTCGCCAGCGCACAGCAGTACCATGTCCGCACGATGGCGGCTCCCGACGTCAAGCTGGCGAGCGTTCACAGCTTCCACCTGCTGCCAACGCCCCGACGTAACGACGCCGCTCACAAAAGCGGCGCGTATGACCCGATGGTGAGCAACTCCATCGCCAATCGAGCACTGCGGGCGAGCGTGTCGGGAGAGCTCGAGGCGCTTGGATACCATGACGTCGAGTGGATGCCTGACTTCGTCGTCGCGATTTACGCGACCACGCGTGAGCGACTCGACCTCGGCCTTTGGAGCTACGGGTATGACTCCTCGCCGCATTGGTGGTCGATGACTCTGCCGGACCAAACGTCGACGCCGGCTACGGAAGGAACGGTGCTCGTCGATATCGTCAATCCCGAAACCCTCGACGTTCTGTGGCGAGGCACGGCGACCATCCCCCTCGATCACGATCCGCTCGAGAATGCGAAGCAGCTCGTTAATGCGGCAGCGGCGATCGTCGACAGGTTCCCGCGTGCGAAGCCAATCGTCGTTGCGTCTCAAGCGAGATAGGCTCCTGCCCGGGACGGGCATTCCCCTACAATCCTCTCTCGACCCCCGGACTGACGTCGCTCGACGACTGCCATATGGTCTGCTGACGATGCCGTTCCTCTTCAGGAGCGATGCCGATGACCATATCCGTCGCAGCAACGGAAGCGCCCAACCCCCTTTCATTAGAGTCGACAAGCACTCGTCGCGTCCTCGTTTTCTCGGAACATGTCCTCGAGATCGTATCCGATTCCGGCGAGGGTGCGCAGAAGTGTGGTCAGACCTTCGCCGCGGTTTCGGCGAAGATGGGAAATGGCATTTGGACGGTGGAGATCATCCCCGCCGAAATCCAACCCCCGCCTCGGACGCCGGAGGGTGCCAGCGGCAATCGCATTCGACTCGGCGCGGTAGCGGTCACCAACTGGGGTGACGACACGAATCTCGTCGTCGCTTTCAATGAGCAAGTTCTGCTCTCACGCCACCGTCTCGGAGCGCTCGCGGAAGACGCGCTCATCCTGCTCGACGATCTCTGGGCGACGCACCCCAATCCCGATATCCAGGCGGCGTGGACGCGCGCACTCGATGAGCTGTCGACGCGACACTACCGAATCATCCGTGTACCGATGGAAGCGTGCTGCCTAACGATTGACGAGCAGCCGCGCAAGGGAAAGAACATGTTCGCGCTTGGACTGCTCGCGAACATCTACGGCCGCGATCTCAAGCGCATCGAGGAGCAGATCGCCTACACCTTCCGCAAGAAGAGCGAGGAGGTTTATCAGCGCAACGTCGCCCTGATGCGACTCGGTTACGACTGGGCGGACGAGAACCTCGATTTTCGCATCGAAGTGCCAACGCGTTCCGCGAACGGGCCGCTCGTGGTCATGAACGGGAATGAAGCGTTGGGGATGGGCGCGCTCGCCTCCGGCATGGAGCTCTGCGCGATGTATCCGATCACCCCCGCCACCTCCGTCTCGCACTACTTGGCCGAAGTCTTCGAGCGTTTCGGTGGCGTCGTCCACCAGGCAGAGGACGAGATCGCCGCGGCGGGCGTCGCGATCGGCGCTTCGTATTCGGGAAAGGTCGCGTTCACGATCACGTCCGGACCGGGGCTGGCACTGAAAACCGAGTTCCTCGGTCTCGCGATCATGACCGAGACGCCGCTCGTCGTGATCGACGTGCAGCGTGGAGGGCCAAGCACGGGCCTTCCAACCAAGGTCGAACAGTCGGATCTCCTCGCCGCACTGTTCGCGCAGCCGGGAGACGCACCACGCATCGTGCTCGCACCAGCGACGATCGAGGAATGCTTTCACGCGATGATCACCGCGCGAAGGCTGGCCGAGACCTTCCGCACCGTGGTCATCGTACTGAGCGACGCCAACCTCGCGACCGGCGTGCAACCCTTCCCGCGACCGAATCCGCGCGAGGAGTGGATCGCGCCGGAGCCCGATCTGTCGCCGGTCCTCAAAGGACAGCGTCCGTACGACTGGGACGCGCGATCCGGCCTCTCGACACGCGTCGTTCCCGGCCAGGCCGCGGGCATGTTCACGGTGACGGGCCTCGCGCACGACGAGAACAGCAAGGTCGCGTACAGCGGCGGCATCCATCAGCGCGGCGCGACGATGCGGAGTCGCAAGCTCGCCGTACTTCAGCAAATGCTCATGCCTCCCCGGATCAATGGCGATGAGCGTGGCGGCGATGTGCTCGTCGTTGGCTGGGGGAGTACCAAGGGAGCGATCGAGGAAGCCGTAGGGCGCGCACGCGCCGAGGGGCTCTCGGTCTCGTCGTTGCACCTCGCTTTCCTTTCGCCGCTCGAGCCCGGGCTCACCGAGATCTTCCAGCGCTTCCGCAAGGTGATGACGGTGGAGATCAACTACAGCGACGATCCGGGCGATCCCTTCATCACGAGCGAGAATCGGCGTCGCGGCCAGCTTGCCTTTTTGCTGCGAGCGCAGACGCTCGCCGACGTGGATTGCTGGACGCGCGTACCGGGCGAGCCGCTGCGCCCCGGAGCTATTCACGCCGCGCTGCGCGACGTCGTTGCCCGGTTGGCGCCGGCACGCGCTGGAGGTGTCGCATGAAGGAGCTTCCCTGCCTCGACCCTCGCTGCGCGCTGGATCTGGACGACGAGCGCACCTTCGACCTCGGCGACTACGAGGGCGCAACGGCACGCTGGTGTCCCGGATGCGGCGACCACTCGGTGCTCACCGCGGTCGAGAAGCTGCTCGTCGCCGAGCAGCTCAAACCCGAGCAAACAGTGTTCGTCTCGGGCATCGGCTGCTCGAGCCGCTTTCCGCATTATCTGAAGACGTACGGCTTTCATGGCATTCACGGCCGCGCGCTTCCCGTCGCCACGGGCATCAAGCTGCATCGTCCCGATCTGACGGTGTTCGTCGTCATGGGCGACGGCGACTGCTGCTCGATCGGCGCCGCCCACTGGGTGCACGCCGTGCGCTACAACACGCACATGGTCGCGATGCTGCTCGACAACAACATCTACGGCCTGACGAAGAAGCAGACGTCGCCAACGACACCGCGCGGCCTGAAGACGAATACACAGCCTAACGGAAGCTACCTCCCGCCACTCAATCCATTGTCGACGACGCTCGGCACGACCAATGTGAGCTTCGTGGCACAGACGGCGGAGTGGATGCCGGCACACCTGTACGCGACGCTGAAGACGGCGTATCGCCATCATGGCTTCGCCTTCGTCCGCATCCTTCAGCGGTGCCCGATGTACACGGCGTCGATATACGAACGCGCGGTGAAGGATCCATCGCTGGTCGAGCTCCTCGTCCACGACGACGGGATCCTCGTTCCAGAGCTCGAGGGCATCTACAAGAATCGCGTCGCACACGATCCGGCCGATCTGCGCATGGCGCGCGAGCTCGCCGACGACGGCGAGAAGATTCGCCTCGGCCTCTTCTTCCGAGACGAGCGACGCCCGTGCTACGACGAGCTTCGTCAGGCGCGGAAGCTCTCGGCGACCGAGCGGCTCGGCCTCCTCAATGCGGAGCTCGACAAGCATGCCGTCTGACGCGCGCGTTCAATCCGCGCTCGAGGCGCTGCGGCGCCCCGCCGACATCTTCCACTCGCATGTTGCCAGCGCGCGCGACCGTGTCCGCGCACTGCTCGCGAACAACGGCGGCGTCGATCGCGCTCGATTGGAGTTAGGCAGCTTCGGCTTCGCGAGAATCGACGCGGCGCGATTTGCCGGGCTCCAGCACGGCGCCGTCCTCGACGCGCTCTCCCGGAGCCGCCTCGAGCGAGCCGACGCCGTGCTCGCCGAGCTCGACGCGGCGTCCAACGAGCTCTTTGTCGCCGAGGTGCCCCTGGGCGACTCCTTGCGTGTCGTCGCTGCTCGTGCCTTCTCGCGCGCTGGCCGAGCGTTTGGCGCGGCCGCGATCGCAGATCTCGTCCGGGGCGGGCGGTACGAGCCCGAGCGACACGATCGAATGCTCGAGTCGTATCCCTTCGAGTGGTGGAGCAAAGT
>DATEGN010000506.1:0-10410 GCA_035280125.1 Gemmatimonadaceae bacterium
CTGACGACGGCTGGGCGTCGGCAGCTGCGCGCGACCGAGGCCAGCTTCACGCGTTACGTCGATGCCGTGTTCAAGATTCTGCGGGCGAGGAGCGCGGAGAGCGGCGCATGAAACGCGAACCGCGCGTCGCCGGCATTCGGCGCTTCTTCTCTCTGCCGAGGTCGCAACGGACTGTCGAGCGCGAGATCGAGGACGAGATTCACTTCCACATCGAGAGCCGAGTTGCTGATCTCGTCTCGCGGGGTGTTTCTCCGGAGGTGGCGCGCACGCGAGCGTTGACTGAGTACGGTGACGTCACGGAGTCACGTCGTGAGCTGAATCGACTCGAGCGCCGGCGCCTCGCCCGAGAACGCTGGCTGTTGCGTCTCGAATCGGTTCACCAGGATTTCGCCTATGCCGCGCGAACTCTGGGGCGACAGCGCGGCTTCGCGATCAGTGTCGTCATCGTGCTCGCGCTGGGCATCGGCGCGAACGCGACCATGTTCAGCGTAATCG
Source organism: Gemmatimonadaceae bacterium (assembly GCA_035280125.1). Classification (GTDB taxonomy): domain Bacteria; phylum Gemmatimonadota; class Gemmatimonadetes; order Gemmatimonadales; family Gemmatimonadaceae; genus AG2. The sequence goes on from DATEGN010000506.1 coordinate 496, forward strand.
ACCAGGTGCTGCTCCAACCGCCGCCGTTCGTCGAAGAGCCAGCGCGAGTCGTGACAGCGGATTTCGTTCGGTCGAGCGAGTCCGGACCAATTCATCAGGATTACCTCTCATACCCGCAGTATCTCGATCTCGCCGGCACACGCGAGGCGTTCGCGAGTGTCGCGGCGTACACGCCGACGGATTTGCCACTCGGTCAGGGAGCGGAGGCGCAACGGCTACGCGGCATGAAGGTCTCCGCGAGCTATTTCCGCATGCTCGGCGTTTCAGCGCGGCTCGGTCGCGTGTTTCTGCCCGAGGACGACGGCTCGCCGGTTGCGCCTAACGTCGCTGTCATATCGTACGGCCTTTGGCAGCGCCAATATGCAGGCAACCCGTCCGTCATCGGCACGGAGATGCAGTTCGGGAACGCCAAGTACGTCGTCGTTGGCGTTACGCCGAGGCATTTCAACGGATTGTCGACGAGCGCCGTCGACGTCTGGATTCCGCTGACATCAGGAGAGACGCCCCAATCATTGGTTGGTTGGTCGCACAGTCGTGAAGGGTACTGGCTCCAGGTCGCGTCGCGCCTTGCGCCGCGCACGACGAGAGAGCGCGCTGCCGCCTCGGCAACGCGTGCGCTGAGGGCGAACATGACGCGCGATGGCGTTGCCGCTGCTCGCATCGCCGGGCAGCAACCGCGATTCGACTTCATCTCCGTACTGCCACGAGAAGCGCGAGCACACGACGCGGACGCGAAGGTTGCGCTCCTGCTGGGCGCTGTCTCGCTGCTGGTTCTCGTTATTGCGTGTGCCAACGTTGCGAATCTGCAGTTGGCGCGCGGCCTGCGCCGCCGTCGTGAGATCGCGGTTCGCGCAGCACTTGGCGCAGGCGCTGGACGGCTCGTTCAGCAGCTGTTGTGTGAGGGCGTACTGCTCGCCGGGTTTGGCGGCGTTGCCGCGTTGGGAGTGATTGTTGGCGGTACGCTGATCATGCGGCGTCTCGTCTTTCCCGGCATGGACTGGGAGGACACCCCGGCCATCGACCCTCGCGTGCTGGCGTACGCTGCGGTCACGGCGATTGCCGCAGGGCTGCTCACTGGCCTCGTGCCGGCGATCCAGGCGCGCCGCGCTCGCCTAACGAACGCGCTGAAGGAAGGTGCGCGCGAGGGTCGCGTTCATCAGTCTCCGGCAAGGACCACGCTCTTGATCGTTCAAGCAGCGCTCTCGGTCGTGATGCTCGTCGGTGCGGGACTGTTCATGCGCAGTCTTCGCCATGTCGAAGCGCTGCCGATTGGAATGGAGCCGAATCGCGTCATCACCGCGCAGCTCAATACCAGTGGGCTCAGTTACTCGCGACCGGAAATGGACGCGCTATACGAGCGACTGGAGCGCGTCGCGCTGGCATCGAGAAGCGTCGAGAGCGCTGCGATCGCGAGCTCATTGCCCTTCTGGTCGTCCTGGGCAACATCAGTCAGCGTACCTGGCCGCGACTCGCTCCCACGCGTTCGCGACGGAGGGCCGTATTTCAATGGCGTGACGCCTGGCTATTTGCGCGCGATGGGCATGCGTTTGCTGCGTGGACGCGACTTCACGCTCGCCGACGAGAGTCCATCTCGTCGGGTGGTCATCGTCAACGAGTCGTTTGCGCGGCTTGTATGGCCTAACGATGACGCGATCGGGCACTGCGTCCGTATTGGTGGCGATACCTTGCCGTGCTCCGAGGTCATCGGCGTCGTTGGCAACCCGCGCCGCCAGGAGATCATCGAGGACACAAGTCTTCAGCTTTTCATGCCGCTCGCGCAGGCGCCCGCGTGGGTCGATTCACGTACGCTCATCATCCGCCCCGCGGGCGACGCGCAACACGCGCTGGAGCCACTTCGTCGTTATCTCCAGTCGTCGATTCCCAACCTGCCATATCTGAATGTGCGCTGGATGCAGGAGTTGGTGACGCCGCAAATGAGAGCGTGGCGAATGGGAGCGAGCGTCTTTGCAGCATTCGGAGTGCTCGCGCTCGTGTTGGCCATCGTCGGTCTCTACAGTATGCTGAGCTACGATGTTGCTCAACGCACGCATGAGATGGGCGTTCGGCTCGCGCTCGGTGCTCGCCCTGCCGATCTCGCGCGTCTGATCGTCGGTGCTGGTGCGCGGATTGTCGCCGCGGGAGCGCTGATCGGGCTTGGCATCGTGATGCTGGCGCGGCCTCTCGTGCAGCCTCTGTTGTTCGAGACGTCCCCACTTCAGCCCGAAATACTCGCCGGCGCCGCATTTGTGCTGCTCATCGTGGCGGTTGGCGCCACCATGTTGCCGACACGCCGTGCACTGAGCGTTGATCCGATCATCGCGCTGCGGACTGACTGAGATCGTCCACGCGAACTGGTGGCCAGACGACAACGTCGAGGCGAGACGAGAACGACAGGCGTGGCGGCGTTGAGGGAAGCTCGATCCCCGCGGCAGTCGCCATCGTGTTCACGCTGATCTCCGCGTCGGCGGGTTGGAGCGGCCATGGATGATGATGGATCTCGGCGCGGCGAATGCGCCCGGCGTAGTCGATCGCGTAAAGGCAGTAGCGCTCAGTGAGAAAATGATCGAGTGAGCCCGGTTTGGCGCGACTGATCGGGCCTACGGGGCCATAGCGCGCGTTCAGCTCCGCTGGCCTTCCGCGCGAATCGGTGCGCCGGCTCTCGTATTGGAGTGTGCCATCAGCGGCGGCGCGGATGTTCATGTTCGCACGAAAATACGGCAGGAAGTACGTCGCGCGCGCGGCGGCTACAGCGAGCGCACTTCCCGCATCCAGGCTGAAGAAGTAGACGCCCGGTTTGTCGCCTGACCTCACGTACGTCCGAACGTTGAGCTCGGGGAACTCGGACACGAATGGCAGCGCCGGTAACCGCCGCGCCCGAAGATGGCTGAGGAAGAAGGCAGCGATGGATATCCACGCCTGATTGTCGAACAAGTCGAGCGGCAAAGACGCGGGAACGATGCCGCGCAACGCGTTCGGATCGATCGGCCAGTGGGCAAAGAGCAGGTCGGTCCAGCGCTGCGCCATGATCCACGGCTTCTGTGGAAGCGGCCAGGGTCGATGGGTGACGTCACCCGTGGGATCTTCCGTCCAGAACATCGCGCCTAACGGGAATCGCCGGCCTGGAATCCCTGCGGGTGACGCTGGGCGAGCTTTCGCACGTTTGCCTCGGCAACGGCGCTCAACGAAATGCCGAGCGAGTCTGCGGTCACCGCCAAACACCAGAGCACATCGCCGAGCTCCTCGACAAAGCGATCGGCGTTGGTCTCACGCTGTTGAAAGACGCGCTTGCGCACGAGCCCGAGGACCTCGCCAGCTTCCTCGGCCATCCCCGCGGCGGCGTCGATCAAGCGCTCGTCGGGCGTGAGCGCGGGGTTGGTGGTGCGGAGGGCGGAGCGTTGGAAGGAGTCGAAGTCCACAAGAATAGGGGCTAGAGCCTAGAGCCTAGGGGCTAGGGCGTAGGGGCTAGGGGTCGCGGCCAGATCGCTGCGCCTGGCCCTAGCCCTTACTCCCCTAGACCCGAGCCCCTCTATCAATAACTCACCCTCGGGTCGGCTTTCGCATATGCAAGATCCGTGATGAGATTCACAATGACGAACACTGCGCTCAGAAAGAGCACCGTACCCTGGATTGCCGGAAGGTCGCGACGGCTGATGGCGTTCACGACGTAGCGGCCGATGCCAGGCCACGAGAAGACCGTCTCGGTGAGAATGCTCCCGGTGAGATAGGAACCGAAATCGAGCCCGATGACGGTGATGATCGGGATCAACGCATTGCGCAGCGCGTGTTTCATCGTCACCACGCGTTCGGAAAGTCCTTTTGAGCGTGCCGTGCGCACGTAGTCAGCACCTAACGACTCGAGCATCGACGAGCGCGTCATTCTCGCGAGGAAAGCGATGGAGCGCATCCCGAGGGCCAGCGCGGGCAGAACGAGAAAACGTAAGCGGCCATAGCCCGAGGGCGGTAAAACGCGCAGAGTGACCGCGAAAAGGAGGATCAAAAGCAGGCCGACCCAATACACCGGGAACGAGATCCCCAGATACGCGATGCCCAGCGAAAGACGGTCGAACCAGCCACCCGGCTTCCGTGCACTCAGTACACCGAGAGTAATGCCCACCGTGGCCGCGAGAAGCATCGCCGCGCCCGCGAGCTGCAAGGTCTTTGGAAAGCGCTCGCGAATGTCTTCTGTGATCGGGCGGTTCGTGACGTAAGAACGGCCAAGGTCGCCCCGCACCACGCTCGCGACGTAGTGGCCGAATCGCTGGGGCAGCGGATCATCCAAGTGGAGTTGGGCCCGCAACCGCGCGATCGTTTCCTCGTCTGCATGCTCGCCGATCATCGCCTGCACCGGATCGCCCGGAGCGATATAGAGCAGCAGAAATGCGACGACGAGCACGCCGAAAAGCGTCGGTATCGCGAGTAACAGTCGTCGAAGGAGAAACGACATCAGGGTGCGGCGTGGGGCGCACGCCGCGGAGTGCCGGGCACGCTATCGCCCTTGGCTTCCCGAGCGATTGCGACGTCCAACCAACGCTGTCCGTTGAAGATCACTGGCGGCCGAAATCCTTTGATCCACGGTTGAACTGCGTACAGTTCGTTATAGAAGTAGAGGAACATCATCGGCGCATCGACGAACGCTATCGAATCGGCTTGCCGCAACAGAGCCGTGCGTTTGGACTCGTTCAATTCTCGGCGCGCCGCGGTAACAGTCGAGTCGAAGCGCAGATTCGAATAAAAGGACACGTTCCCACCCGACCCCTTGTTACCGCTGTAGAGCAACGGGTACAGGAAATTCTCGGCGTCCGGATAGTCCGCGTACCAGTCCTTGAGGATGAGGTCCGTCTCACCTTTTCGCGCCGCCGCTCGCGAAGCGGCCGACTCACGTTGAACTACTTTGGTGCGAATGCCCACGGCATTCAAATAAGCTTGAATCGTCTCTGCCATGCGCACGTAGATCGGCGTCATCGAGACCCATAGTTGGATATCGATTCCGTTGGGATAGCCCGCCGCGGCGAGCAGCTGTTTCGCTTTCGCGGGATCGAAGGGATAGGGGCGCCGAGTGCTGTCATAGCCAGCAAGCGCAGGAGGGATGACACCGGCCGCGCGCGTGCCCCGTCCTGCCACCAACCGCTCGATAATCGTGTTGATGTCGACCGCGTAGTTGATCGCCTGTCGGACGCGCGGATCGGCGAGCGGACCGCGCGTGGTATTGATCCCGACATAAACCAGCTCGAGCGCCGGGGTGGAACTGAGCAGCGGACTCCGACTCTCGTCTTCTTCCCATTCGTGCGTCTGGTCGGCGGGAATCTCGAGAACGTCTACATTGCCGCTCTCGAATTCCGCCACCGATGTACTGGGCTCAGCGATTATCCTGGCCTCGAGCGACTCGGCCTTTGGGGCGCCGAGGAAGTACTGATCGTTCCGGGCGAACAGCAGGTAGTCGTCGTGGTGCCAGTCGATCAATCGCCATGGGCCGGTGCCGACGGGACGCTCGCCAAAATTTGCGGGGATGTTTCGCGGAACGATCGAAGCTACCGGCATCGCGAGCAGCTTCAGGAAAGCTGTGAGGGGCTCCTCGAGCGTGACCACGATCGTACTGTCGTCGCGCACGACCAGGCCAGCGACGCTTTTTGCCTTCTGAGTATGAAAGTCTCGCGCGCCCTTGATGGGATAAAGGAACTCACTCGCGGAGCTCTTTGTGGTGGGATCGAGCGCGCGCTCCCAGCTCGCAACGACGTCGCGGGCGTCAAAGGAGCTGCCATCGTGAAAGTGGACGTTGCGCCGGAGATGAAAGGTGTACGTGCGCCCGTCTGGCGAGACGTCCCAACGCTGCGCCAACCCCGGCTGGACCTGTGCGTTCGGGCTGAAGCGCGTGAGGCCATCGAACACGTAGCCGACCGCCCGACCCGTGGGAACGTCGGTAGAGAGCGCGGGATCGAACGAGCGCGGGTCGTAATTGTCGCGCGAATCGATGAGGGTGCGTCGATCCGGCGCGGAGTTGCCGCCGAAGCAGGCCGCGAGAAGCGCGGCAAAACAGAGCTGCAGACCGCGGCGTGTGCCGCGTCGAGACCGTGGGATCGTACTTTGCGCTCGAGAAAAGCGGCGCCGTTGACACGCTGACATGCGCGCGAGAACTTACCCGACCGCGCCGCGAAGCGTCAATCTTACGTGCCCGCGCATCAACGTCGTGATGCCGGGCGCGTCCTGCATCGGCGGGCGTGTGTGGGGCGCTCCCGAACGAACGAGGCGGGCCGCTGTATGTAAGGGGAGTGCTCTCATACGAGGCTGGAATGTTCGCAATGAGTGATCCACGTCGCCGTCGGCGGTGATGCGGCGATACCTTCTCGCACTGCTGGTTTGGGCAAGCGTCGCCCTTGCTTTTGTGGCAGGGGCTTCGCCAGCGCGTGCGCAGGAGCTCGCGTGTGATCCGGGAGATCGCGAGGTGCGCAGCCTCGACTTCATCGGTAATCACGCCTTCACCGACGACGAGCTCGCGTTACGCATCGTCACCACGCCGTCGACCTGGTCGCGGCGCCATCTCCGGGTGTTCGGTACACGGCGCTGCCTCGACATGGACGAGCTGGTCCGCGACAAATACCGGTTGCAGCTGTTGTATCGGCAGGCGGGCTACTACAACGCGAAAGTCGACACGCTGCTCACGTCGGCGGGCAAGGATCAGGTCAACGTCAAGTTCATCATCGACGAAGGCCAGCCCGTTCGCATCAGTCGCCTAACGATCACCGGGCTGGATTCGGTCAAGAACCGCGACGAGCTGTTGCGCGGTCTGTGGGTCGCGGTCGGTAAGCCATACGATTTCAACCGCATTCAGGCTGACGTGGCGACGGTGCTCGCGCGGTTGCGAAACGCGGGGCATCCACAGCCGGACTTCTTGCGCAATGACGACGTCGACAAGAACTCCCTCACCGCGCACGTCGGGATTGCGTTCCTGCCCGGGCCGCTGGCGCACATCGGAGCCGTGAAGGTGGACGTCACTCCGAACAATGGAAAGCAGCAAGAGATCAGCGACCGCGTCATTCGCAAGCTCGTCGGTGTCGGCCCAGGCGACACCTTCCGCGCGCAGGCCCTCGTTGACGCGCAGCGGAATCTCTATCAGACGAACGCGTTCAGGTACGTGGAGGTCGCGCCCGTTCTCGACACCGCGAAGCTGCTCGCGGATTCGACGATGGATCTGAAGGTCACGCTGATCGAGGATTACATGCGCGACCTCAACACCGAGTTCGGCTGGGCGACGCTGGACTGTTTCCGCGCGCGCGCGCAGATCGTAGACAAGAACTTCCTCGGGGGAGCGCAGCGCCTCGAGCTGACGGGCGCGGCATCGAAGATCGGCTGGGGGGTGCTGCAGAACGACTTCTCACGCCACAACCTTTGCCGCTACGACATTCTCAACGAGGACCCGTTCAGCCTTTCCAACTACTCGGTGAACGCTACCGTACGACAACCAGCACTCTTTGGCACGTGGGCCACGCCGTCGTTTTCGCTCTACACGGAGCGACGCAGCGAGTACAAGGCGTATCTCCGCACGACCTATGTCGGTGGTGAAGCGTCGCTGCTCAGAGCGTTGTCATCGACGGCATCGCTGCGCGTCGGGTACAACGTCGAATACGGAAAGACGCTGGCCGATCCGACGCTCCTCTGCGCCGCATTCAGTAAGTGCGACTCGGCGTCGATTGCAAACACGCTTGCATTATTGCCATTGGCGGTTTTCAGCGTCGCCGTTGCGCGTGTCCGTACGGACAATCCAGTGAACCCGACTGATGGTTATGCTCTTCGCGCGGAGTCGCGCAATTCGGCGACGTTTCTTGGGTCGAGTTCGCAGCTGACATTCGTCAAGGGCGTGGGGGATGCCGCGTGGTACCATCCACTTGCGGGCAACGTGATCGCCTTTCGTCTCCATTTGGGATCGGTGTGGGGTGGCGCAAATGTGAATGGCGTGACACAGCCGCCACAGCAGGAGCGACTTTATGCGGGAGGCGCAGCGAGCGTTCGCGGATATCAGCAGAATGAGCTTGGATCGCTGCTCTACGTCTTCGACGACACGACGCAGATACAAATAAGACAGGCTTCTCCCGACAGCGTCTACTTCACGATCCGGCCCCTGGCGAAACAGCGGCGCGTGGTGCCAGTTGGCGGAAATCGGCTCTTCGTCGCGAGCGTCGATTATCGCGTGCGATCGCCCATTCTGCCGCAGCTATTGCAGTTTACGCTTTTCACCGACGCAGGAACGGTCTGGAACTGGGACACGAAGTCTCCTCTTGGCGGCTTCGCGCCGCGCTTCACCCCGGGAATCGGGCTCCGGGCCTTCACCCCACTCGGGCCCATTCAGATAAATGCGGGGTACAACCCGTACCAGCCGGTGTTCGGTCAGGCGTTGTTCACGCCGAACCGAGATCTCGCGCAGCAAGGCTTTACCGGTGTCTATTGCGCGGTGCCGGTTGGATTCCCTGTCGATTCCGCCCCCAAGTCGGGGCTGAATCCGCAGAATGGGCAATTCCAGCAGAATCCAAACGCCGTGTGCCGCGCTACATATCAACAGTCGCCGCCGACACGGTGGATCAGCAGATTTACCTTTACCTTCTCGATAGGCCCCGAGTTCTAAGTCTTCTCCCTCCTGTATGATCAGGCGTCGCCGGCTCGTCGCTCTCGTCAGCGCCATTGCGTTGCTCGTGATCGGCTTCGTGACCGTCGTCACGGGGCTATTTGTCACACGCACGAGCTACGGGCAAAACGAGCTGCGGCGGCTGATCCAAGCGCAACTCGCGAGCGCAGTTCGCGGCAAGGTGTATCTCGGGGCGGTGAGTGGCGGATTCCTCACGGGCATCCAGATCGACAGCTTCGCGATCCGCGACGCGGACAACGACTCGTTATTGGTCAGCACCGGACGCATTACCGCGAGCTACGACCCGCGCGACTTGATCGACAAGCGCCTGTTGTTGCGCGATGTGAATGTCGAACATCCGGTGATGTATGTCAGGCAGCACGCGAGCGGCCGCTGGAATGTGAAGGAGGTGTTCCGGGGCTACGAGAAGAAGAGCAACGGGCCAAAGACTCCAGGCCGGAACTTTGGCGATTTCATCGTCATCGATTCGGCGAGAGTTCATGACGCGTCCTTCGTTTTGCAGATGCCGTGGACGCCGGACGACACGCTGCGTGGCGCGAAGCTCGATAGCTCGGTCAAGTACACGCTTTCGCGGCCGGACAAGGAGATTCGCCGAGTCGTAGACGAAGGGAAGCGAGGATACGCGCGAACCTGGCGGTGGACGAAGTTGTCGGCGGTCGTGTCTCACATGCGACTGGCCGATCCCGACAGCGACAAGTTCGGCCGGCTGTGGGTGTTCGACTCCGTCACTGCGTTGGAAACGGACCCGCCTTTCAATTTCCGCAACATTCGCGGCTCGCTCCGCAATCTTGGCGATTCGATCTGGCTGGACGTCTCGCACTTCGATCTGCCGGCATCGACGGGATCGGGGGCGGGAAAAATCGTGTGGGGGAGCGATCTGCCCGTCCGCTATGACATCAGTGTCAAAGGCGATTCGATTGCGCTGAAGGATGTGGCGTGGGTGTACCCAACGCTGCCGACAACGGGCGGCGGCAAAGCGATGCTGCACATCGGCAACGAGCCGACGAACCTGCGCGTCATCGATTACAAGCTCACGAACATGGACGTCAGGAGCACCGGCTCGCATCTGATTGGCGACATGACGTTCGCCGTCGGCGGCCCGGTGCTCGTGGTGAAAGACGTGAAAATGTCCGGGGCGCCGTTCGATTTCGACTTGCTCCGGACGCTGAATGGCAAGCCATTCCCAGTCGATTGGCGCGGTCAACTGTACGGGAGCGTCAGCGCGCGCGGTGGTCCGCTGAATCGATTCTATGTCGATGAAAGCAACATCATCTTCCGCG
>DATEGN010000507.1:0-4113 GCA_035280125.1 Gemmatimonadaceae bacterium
GAAGAGAGCGATCACGACGCGAGGAGCATTCTTGTCCGTCACAGCGGCGGACTCGCCCACGAATTCTCGCCCGGCAAAGCCCGGCGCCAGACCACCTCGAACAATCTCGGTCAGGGCCCGGCCAACTCCCCACAGCGCGAACGGAGAGACGATGAGAAGAACTAAATAAGTGACCCGAACGAGGGCGGACCGATCGCGGCGTGCCCACCGAAGAAGCAGAAAGAGCACGGCGGCGATCAGGACGAGTCGAACGACGACAAAGAGGTGGGCTGCGCCCGGAACGAAGCGCGCCCAGACTTCACTCAGTCTGACGGGAAAAGCATGGCGGCGGAGTTGGTTCGCCGAGAACACGGTAAGACCGATCAGAAGCCACTCGGTAACGCCATGCAAAACTGGGAAGCTACGCGACGCACGAAGGACGAGAAACAATGTGACAGCAACGAGGAGCACGTCGAGCACATTCGCGAGATACGGAAGCGGTGACCAATCGCTGAAATAGGGTATGTGCCGCTGGAGCTGAACCGCAAAGGGCAGCTCGGCTATGGTGAGCGCGACGAGCGAGTCGGTGACCCAGCTCGGCCTAACGCTCAGCGCTTCGCGAGCACGTACAGCCGGCGCCCGGTGTTCGCCAGGTCCCAGCTCTGCTCGATACGGAAGAAGCGACGGCATATCGTCTCGAAGGCGTCGGTAGTGAACCAATCGTGGAGCGCGTCACGGCCGCGCAGCAGTTTGCGAAACATTGGATCTTCGCGCGGCACGAGCTCCATGACGACGGTGTTAGTGGTCAGCTCGCGAGCGAGGCCGAGAATCTCCTCGAGCGGCACGCCGCCGGTGATCATGAGGTGATGGATGACCGCGAGGAAAAGAACGAGCTCGAACTGGCCGGCGGCGCGATCGAGGAACGAGGTGCACTCGCGGTTGCGCCAGCCAGTCCCGCCCGGTGGATTCACGACATCCACCACGAGCGGAAGAACGGAGAGCCGCTCTCGCGCCGCGGTGTCGAACGCGGCGCCGATGACGCGCTCGTCGCTGTCGATCGCGACGACGGCGGCGCCGGCGCGCGCAGCCACGCGCGCAACGTGACCGTCGTTGGCACCGACATCGAGCACGGTGCGCGGCTTCAGCTCACCGAGTATCTGCTCGATGCGCGCGCGCTTTTCGGTGTGGTATGCGGCGGCGTGCGGACCACTGGTCGTGTAGCTCGTCCACGCCGATTCGCGGCGCGCAGGCGGCTTCGCCGCATCCAGCGCGCGGGACAGATGACGCAGGATGCCGCGCGTCACGAACTCGGCGCGCTCGGCTTGGATGGGTGACGAGACGGTCGCGGTGCGACGACTCTCGACGACCGGCTCTTTTCGCGCGAGGAGCGCCGGGATCGTGGCCAAGGTGAGAGCCGGCCGCGTTAGGCGCTGGCGCCACCCGAGCATGCGATAGAGCTGCGGCGGCTCGAGTCCTTCTCGGTTGCCGGTGAAGATCCAGCGCAGCGGGACACCCAGGTGCTTGCTTGCCAGCAGTGGCAGCACAAAGGTGCGCACGAACTGCGCATAGGGGAGCCAGACGCTGGAGCCTGCCTGACGAGGCTCGAACGAAGGCACGTCGACGAACACCGGCGTGGGCCCGCGAAAGAGCACGTTGAAGGGAGTTCCGTCTTTCAGCTCCCAACCCTGGGCGAGGGCGTCGACGGCGAGATCGAGCGTGAGCCTCCCGGCCGCATAGAGCATCTCCGGCGGCCACTCGTACGGGAAGGACGGGAAGAGCACGCGGTCGTGCTCGACCACCATTCCCCACGCTGCGACCTCCGCAGGGGCGGTGAGGTAATCATCAACAACGCGGCTGGCAACGAGCCGGCCGCTCGTTGTCAGGCCGCGGGCAAGCGGGCTGTCGAGAAACGCGGCGACGGTGGACGAAGCGTTCGCATGCACGAAGCGTAGCAGACGACCGTCGACCTCGACGAGCCGGCCGGCGGGGTCTCGGAAAGACATTCACGTAGTGTCTGTGGAGCCGCTCACTCTGCGACGTCGGCGTCGGCCGTAGAAGTGGTGCCTTGCTTCGGACCAGCTCGAACGCGCCGAGCAAGAGACCGCCAGGCGATACGAATCGTTCGCCGCGCGTAGAAGGTCCCGCCGAGCACCGTGGAGAGAATCAACTGCCACGCCAAGCTGCCTGTGCCGGGGTCGATGTAGGCACGAGCGTCGCGCGGAAAGACGATCAGCACGAGCAGGGCGAGCAAAAGCAGAGCGGGACGAGCCGTCAGGTGCGATCGTCGAGAGTTCATTGGACCAGGATTTGTCGAAAAGCGTGAACGGCTGATGCTCCTAGCCGCAATCCATGGACCACGAAACAGAGAGCGCCAACGATTCCAGCGCCGAAGGCGCTGAGACCGTCTAGAAGGGGCCAACGACGTTAGGCGCCGTATGGGACTTAGCGCATTTTTGCCGCGCGAAGTCAGCCGAAGAGCGCCCCGATGATTTCCTGAGCCTCATACGGCTTCTGCAGCACGGTAATGTTTCGATATCTGTCTGGAATGGTTGCACTGCTGTAACCAGTCGTGAACACGAACGGCACCCCCCGCCCCGCGAGCGCGTCGGCGACCGAATACGCCCGCACGCCCCGGAGATTGATGTCGACCAGCGCGCCGTCGACGTCCGGGGTCGCCTCCAGAAGCGCCAGGGCCTGCTCCACCGTCGCCGCCATTCCCACGACGTCGGCGCCCGTCTCCTGTAGCGCGCGGCTCAGCGCCTTCGCGAGCATATGCTCATCTTCGATAATGAGGATGCGTCGTCCGCTCATCTCAGCGCATCCCACGGGCGTGTTTCACTCATTCTCTCGATCACGATACTCATGTCGCAGCGTACGGAGTCCCCGGCGATCACGAGACGCGTCTGAGCGTCGAGCTGAAACGGAATCGATTGCTCGATCAGCGTTCGGCCCAATCCTACTCTTTCGAGATGCGGCGCTGTTGTTTGTCTCGATGCGATCCCGTCTTCCGCCCAATGCAGCCGAAGCATTCGCGGGCCGCCGTCGTTCGTCACGTGCCAGCGAACGCTCAGCGAGCCCTTCGGAGTACTGAGTGCTCCGTACTTGCGCGCGTTCGTCGCAAGCTCGTGCAGGCCTAACGCCAATATCTGCACGGATCGAGGTGGCAGCGGAACGTCCGGACCTTCGACGGTTACGCGGGCCCCGTCCGGTTCGGCGCCAAGTGCGTGCAGCTCCAACCTGACCACTTCGCCGATCGTGACGGGACTGGTCTCGGCGCGGGAGAGAAGGCCCTGCACGCGTGAAAGCGTGGCTAATCGCTGGCGGAATGGGACGGCGAAGTCCTCGAGCGACTCGCATGACGCGAGCGTTTGCTCGGCGAGTGAATCGACAACCGCGAGCAGATTCCGCGTGCGATGCTCCAGCTCCGCGATCAGCATCAAATTCGCTTGCTCGGCGCGTTTGCGCTCGGAGATGTCGAGCACTACGCCGTGGAAGCTCACGATCTGACCGTCTTCGAACACCGTCTTGCCGCGCGTCGCGACCCAGCGCTCGGCCCCGCCACTCACGCCGATGACGCGATACTCGATGTCGCACACGCCGTTGCCCTGGGGGTCGACGCTCTGGCCGAGCGCAGCCTGGACGCGATCGCGATCTTCCGGATGGATCCCGGCGAGAAAGACGCCGAGATCGACGGATGCGTCGGGCGCGAGCCCCCACATGGCCTTGAGGCGCGCATCCCACTGGATCGCCTGCGTCTGAGGGTCCGACCGATAGCGACCGAGTCCCACCAGGTCGATGGCGGCACGCAGTTCGTGCGCGTCGTTCATCGGATCATCACGGCTCAGCCCGAGGATCGTCCCAGCGGTCATGAGCGATAACATAACGCTCGGCGCCGCCGCGGATATGTCATCCACCCGTCAACGCCGACCGGCTACGCGGCCAACTTCCTGGCACCCAATGGAATGCGAATGAAGAAGCTGCTTCCGAGGCCCTTCCCGCGACTCTCCGCCCAGATCGCTCCACCGTGCAGGGTAATGAACTCCTGCGCGATGTAGAGGCCGAGGCCCGAGCCTTCCGTCCAGTGCTTTCGGCCGGCTTGCCCGCGGTGGAAGCTCTCGAAGAACGTCGTCGCCT
>DATEGN010000508.1:0-3808 GCA_035280125.1 Gemmatimonadaceae bacterium
CTGCGCGTACACGCGCGCTGCTGCCTGGAGAATTCGTTCACGAGTGTCCATGGCGCGGATTCTAAGTGAGGCTCTAGCTGAATGCAAGTAGTTACTTGCTTTCAATATTCTGTCACGAGCGATATGCCACAGATATATCCGAAACGGAAACGATATATCTGCGGATATATCGGTGCGATGCTCGCCAAGGTTTCAGCGATCCGCCGACGCTGACCGTGACAGTACTGGCCCCCTCGCGTTCCGTTGCGAAGTTACCCGATCGCCGACTGCCACCCTGTACGCGCTGTCCATGCTCGCGCTTCTCACTTTCGTCTTCATCATTTCGGGCGCCGCGGGACTCATCTACGAGTCGATCTGGAGCCGCTACCTCAGCCTCCTCGTCGGGCATAGCGCCTACGCCCAGATCATCGTTCTCGTGATCTTCCTGGGGGGCATGTCGTTAGGCTCGCTCCTCGTTGGCCAACGTTCCGAACGCCTTCGTCATCCGCTGCTCTGGTACGCCGGCATCGAGGCGGCAGTCGGCTTCATCGGCCTGGTCTTCAACTACATCTACATCGACATCTCCGACGCGGCTTACGACACGATCTTCCCCGCGCTCGCTGGCGGCTGGGCACTCGTCGTCGTCAAATGGCTCCTCGCCGGACTCATGATCTTGCCGCAGTCCATTCTGCTCGGTACCACCTTCCCACTCATGAGCGCGGGCGCGATTCGACTCCTGCGCGAGCGAGCCGGCCGAGTGCTTGGGATGCTCTATTTCGGCAACAGCCTTGGCGCTGCGATTGGAGTACTCGTCGCCGGTTTCGTCTTGCTCGAGCGCGTCGGACTCCCTGGCACGCTCATTACGGCCGCGATTCTCAACTTCATCGCCGCCGGGGCTGTCGCACTCAGCGCACGGCTGGTTGCGTCGCATCCAGCGGATGAAACGGTCGAGGCCACACCGATTCTTCCGAATGGATCGGCCGGCGGGCCGACGCCCGGCGGTCTCTTGCTTGGTGTCGCCTTCGGGACGGCCGTTGCTTCGTTCATTTACGAGATCGCGTGGATCCGCATGCTCTCGCTCGTTCTCGGGAGCGCGACACACTCCTTCGAGCTGATGCTGTCGGCGTTCATTCTCGGGCTCGCGCTCGGCGCGTTCTGGATTCGGGGGCGGGCTGATCGGGCGCGCGATCCTCTCGCCCTGCTTGGCGCGGTGCAGTGCATCATGGGGATGCTCGCGGTCGCCACACTGCCGCTGTACGTCGCGTCGTTCAATTGGGTTGCGACGCTCCTCGACACGTTCAAGCAGAGCAACGCCGGATACCACGGGTTCCTCGCAGCGCGCTACGCGATTTGTCTCTTGGTGATGCTACCCGCGACATTCTGCGCCGGCATCACACTGCCGCTCATTACGAAGTTGCTCATGGATGGTGGGGGCCGCGTTCGCGGTGAGCGGGCAATTGGAGCCGTGTACGGACTCAACACACTCGGCTCCATCGCGGGCGTGCTGATCGCCGGCTTGATTCTGATGCCCCTGTTGGGCCTCAAGCTCCTGCTCATTACCGGGGCGCTCGTCGACATCGCATTAGGACTCGCGCTGCTGCTCGTGGTCGCGCGCGCCGGTGAAGGGGACATGACGCGCCCGTCTACGCGGCTGCGGCCAGCCTCCACATCGAGGCTCCTGGCAGCCACGGTGCTCATGGCCGCGTTTGTCGTCCTCATCATCATCACCGTCGACTTTGACCCGATGCGTCTTACGAGCGGCGTCTATCGTTATGCAGTCTTGCCGGCGAAGGGCGATTACACCGTGCCCTTCTATCGCGATGGGCGCACGGCAACCGTGAGCATCCGCCGAATGCAGAGTGGGTTCATCACACTTTCGACAAACGGCAAGCCTGATGCGTCGATGGAGGCATTCTGGAAGGACCCCACGCGAGCCGGCCCGCCTCACCCACTCACGCAGGACATCGCCACGCAGGTTCTGCTTCCAATCGTCACGCTCGCCCACCGGCCGGATGCGCGCGATGTCGCGGTCATCGGTCAGGGCTCGGGCATGACCTCGCATCTCCTTCTCGGCAGCCCAAACGTTAGGCGCCTCGCGACGATCGAGATCGAGCCGGAGATGATCAATGCGTCCCGCTTTTTCTATCCGGCGAACCGACGCGACTTCGAGGATCCCCGCGCCCACTTCGTGCTCGATGACGCGAAGTCGTATTTCGCCGCGAGCGGCCGGCGTTTCGACCTCATCCTCAGTGAACCGTCGAATCCCTGGGTGAGCGGCGTCTCTGGATTGTTCACGAACGAGTTCTACCGTCGCGTCCGCACCCATCTCGCCGACGGCGGCGTGTTCGGACAGTGGTTGCACCTCTATGAGCTGGACGACGCCCTCGCGACGAAGGTGCTCGCCGCGCTGGATCAGAACTTTCCGTCGTACGAAATCTTCTTCACGTCGAATTCGGATATCCTCATCGTTGCAAGCAACGAACACGTGCTGCCGACACCCGACTGGCGCGTCACGGATTTCCCCGGCGTCGCGGATGATCTGAGTCGCGCCATACCACTCACAACCGAGGCACTCGAGGCGACGCGGCTCGTCGGGCGACAGCTCCTGCATCCGTATCTCTCGACGCAAGTCACTCCGAACTCCGATTACTACCCGGCACTCGACCTTGGCGCCGAGCGCACGCGATACCTCAAGGACAATGCTGATGGCGTGAGCGGCCTGGGCGAAAGTCGCTTCGACATCGCCGCCGCTCTCTCTGGGCACAAACGCGGATTCGGCACGACCTCGCTCTCGGTGTTGCCTGAGATCACCCACGTCGACGAGCTCGCGCGCGGGGCGCGTCTCCGTTTGCTGCTCGCGGCGAACCGACTCGCCGACACAAGCGTTAGGCGCGACGAGGAAGACGCGAAGGCTCGCGTGCGGATCGAGGATCTGCAGCGCCAGCTCGCCGGTTCGACGCCGCCGGCTGATTGGCGAGTGTGGGTCGAGAACATGCGCGAATCGGAACGGCTTATCCACGGGGGAACCGCCGGCGTCGCCGACGAGAACTTCTATGCGGCGCTGCGCGCATACACGACGCGGGTAAACGCCCCGACGCCGGCGCGCGCGGCCATCGATTTTCTGCACGGACTCGCCTCGTGGAACTACGCCGAGGCGTCCCGCGCTGGTCAGATCCTGATCGACGCGCGAATCCGCGACACCATCGACTGGCTGCCGATTTCTCTCGTCCGCAATGGCATTGTCGTCGCGCGCATTCAACTCGGCGACTTCGACGGCGCACGCGCCGCATTCAAGGCCTACGCGCGCAACGCGAATGAAGACCCGTTCACCGCACGCGTTCTAGCAGCCTATCTGCTCGATCAGGAGCGAAGGCGAGGCGAGTAGAGAGCTGAGCGCAGAGAACAGAGAGCGGAGCGAATCACGCTCCACTCTCTGCTCGCTACTCTATTGCGGTTTGCCGGCTTGAGTAACTTTTGAAAAATCTCCAGCCATCACTACCGCCATCTTTGCTGGATCGAAGGTACGACGGAGTGCGGCGTTCACCTGGTCCGCGGTCAACGAAGCGATCTTCTTTTCGATGTCACCGTCGAACGTCATCGTCCGACCGAGGTAGAGACCATTCGCAAGCTGGCCAGCGAGAGCGAGATCGTTGCCACGGGCCATCGATCGCCGCTGCAGGTACGTTGTCCTGGCTTTCTCGATTTCATCGGCCGAGAAGCCGTCCTTGACGATCTTGTTCATCTCGTCGAAGAACGCCGTGTTCACCTTATCGGCGTTCGCTGGATTGGACATCGCCAGAGCAACCCACTGCCCGGCACGGTCCAGTGA
>DATEGN010000509.1:0-13586 GCA_035280125.1 Gemmatimonadaceae bacterium
GATCCCGCGTCGCGAGCGCTGCTGGACTCCAATGCGCTCGGTCCGCGCGACCGTCTCCTGGCCCGCGGACTGGCGGCGCTCGCCGAATGGCGGATGGCCGACGCCTGCGATGTTTATAGAAGACTCATCGCGCGCGACCCGCGAGATTTCGCGGCGCACTTTGGACTCGGCGACTGCTTGTCGAGGGACCGGGTTGTGATCCGGGATCGCTCGAGTCCCACGAGTTGGAGATTTCGCGGCAGCTTGCAGACCGCGATTCAAGAATACCTCCGCGCGCTCGAGTTGGTGCCGTCCTATCTCGAGGGCTCGCGCGGCCAGACTTTCGGAAGCCTAACGAACCGGATTCTCTTCGACGATCCCAGCATGGTTCGCCTCGGCTTTGCGTTGACTCCGGACACCATATGGATGGGCGCGTACCCGGAGATCCAGAACGATACGCTGGCATTCTATCCACGACCGCGTGCTCAATTCATCGCGACGGGCGAGCCTGCGACTCATCGCGACGCGGTGGCGCGCAACCGGGATCAGCTACGCGTCCTGTCCGAGCGCTGGGTACGGTTGTTCCCACAGAGCAGCGCCGCCTGGGAGCACTATGCGAAGGCGCTGGAGTCGGTCGGCATACTGGACACTTTGGACGTCACGCGTCGCGGCCCTGGAGCGCTGGGAGCGGTCGATCGCGCGATACGCCTTGCCGGTGCCGATACGCTCGCCCGTCTCACACAGGAGGCAACGCGGGTGCGCGTGCTGCTCAAGTTGCGGCGCTTCGCGGCGGCGCAAGCGAGTGCCGAGTCTGCCATTGCTTCACGACCATCGCGGAGCGCAGGAGACGCGGCGGTGCTCGCACCGCTCGCCGCGTTGACCGGCCGAGCGCGCCTAACGTCGACCCTTCTCGCGATCGCGGCGACCGACAGCAACAACGAGCTGTTCTCCGATCGGCACGGCGGTGGTCGTGTGTTGCCGGTGCCGGTCATGACCGCCGCCGGAGCGTTCGCTGGGTATGCTGCATTTGGGGCTCCAGCGGACAGCCTCCGCGCCACTCGCGACCGGCTCGAGCGGACGATTCGGAACTCGGTCGGCGTGACAAGCCGCGATGCAGTCCGCTCCACGGTCTTCCTGCCGTGGAGCTTTCAGGCGGAGCCGACCTTAGGCACCTCACTGCTGCTGACGGTGCACGATGCGCGCGAACGGCTCCTCGTGCCATGGCAATCCCTCGGGCGGAACGATCCGGCCGCAGCGCGTCAGACAGTCGCGCGTGAAGCGGAGCGGATCCGCGCCAGCGATTTCCTCCCCGCGCCCGATGTATCACTGCAGTTCGCTTTGCTCGCGCTGGCCGTTGGCGACACAAGCGCCGCGAGACTGGTTCTCGATCATGTCATCGCGGCACTTCCGGAGCTCAGCACGCGATTGACGACCGAAGTGAATCCCGCGGCTGCACTACCCCGCGTCTTGGCACTCCGCGCCCAGCTGGCACGGCGCGACGAAACTGGCGCAATCGCCACATGGGCAGCGGCACGACCGCTATGGCTCCGCGCCGATCCGGAGGTCCTGGCCGCCTTTGATGTACTCGGTGTAAGTCGAGGCGTGAGGTAGTGAATCGACGAGCAGCCTGGGATCGCTGCTTGGGCAACCAAATCGATCCGTCCTCTCCGAGGCGGGAGGTTCACATGAGTGCGGCCCGATCTGTTCTCTCCATATCACTCCTCGTCCTCCTCGTTGCCGTGCTCGGGACTGCCCCGCAACAAGGCAACCAGCCTGCGCGCGGTTGGCGTGCACAATTCACCGCGGCCGCGGCAAAGATTCGATTCGGCCCCAATCGCTCGGCAGAACGAGACGTTGCTCTTCGAAACACTGCCGAGATCCCGCGACGACTGCTCAATCTCCAATTCGCAATCCCGGTCCAGCGCGAGACCAGCCGAGTTCCACACATCGACATGCGAATAACGAGTGACAGCGGTTATCCGCAGCTCGGGATCGCTCCGGGCACGACGTACGTATGGAAGGACTTCGAGAAGGGAAAGATGCGCCTCTTAATGATTCCCGCTGACACCACCGCGCGAATTCATTGGATCGCCGTTCGGTCGCACCCACAGGCGCCCACTCACAGGGTTCCGCGAATTTTCATCGCATCGAGCACGTCCCTGATCGGCCGGCACTTCGCGGTGCCTGGGCGCGCGCTCTTCGCACTGGGCTGCACCGACTGGTGCAGCCCACCGGCGTCGTGGTGCGTTTGGAATGACACGTCGGCCGCTGTGGCCGTCCTTCCTTCCTCAGAGGCTTTTGGGCGCTACTTTCGGAGCAAGCGCATTGCTTGGCCCTGACGCGCGTCGAGAGGGCGCGCCTCGCGCTCAGGCGCCGGCCCGGAACACCCGTGACGGATCTGCCCGCAACGCTCGTCGCGACGGCACGAAGCACGCAAGGGCCGCTGTCGCCAGAATCACGAGGCCGACACCCCCATACGTTAGCACGTCCGTTGGCGCAACGTGAAAGAGTAACTTCGTAACCAGACTGCTGCCTTCGAGCGCAACTGCCAGACCCACGACGAGCCCAATCACGACAATGGCCATGCCTTGCCGCATGACCAGCATCAGCACGCGCGAAGCGGTCGCGCCGAGTGCGATTCGAATCGCGATCTCCGGCAAGCGCTGCGTCACGCCGTAGCCGATGACTCCGGCCAACCCCGTCGCCGTGAGCACCAATGCCACAATCGAGAAAACGATGAGGAGGGCAGCCGTTAGGCGCGGCTCCGCGAGCTGCGCGCCGCGGACCTGCTCCAGCGTCTGCACCGCCGACACCGGCTGCTGCGCGTCGATCTCGTGGACTGCGGCACGCAGCGCGTTCACCACCGGCGGGATCACGCCCGTCGTCCGCAGAAACACACGCAGGTCTCCCGAGCCAGTGCTGAGGAGCGGCACGTAGACCTCGTCGGTCACGTCCTTGTCCAGGCCAGTCATCCGCACATCGCCGACGATGCCGACGATCGTGAGCCAGTGCCGACCACTGTCCGGGCTGATGCGCGTGCCGATCGGATCGCGCGAGCCCCAGTAGCTCTTCGCGAGGCGTTGGCTGATGATCGCGGGCGGCGTGTTCGTGTCACGATCGGCAGTCGTGAAGTCTCGACCGCGCAGGAGCGGCACCCCGATCGTGCGGAAGTAGTCGGGACTCACCGATGACGCGTCCGAGCGCGGCATCCCGGCACTGGTGCCACTGGTCATACCTTCGATCTGAAAACGGAAATTCGAATTCACTCCCTGCGCTCCTAACGGCAACGTGCTCGCCAGAGCCACCGAGGACGTCCCAGGCATGCCGTTGAGCCGATCGAGTAGCTCACCGGCAAAATTGCGCGTGAGCTGGTTGGCGTTGTACTTGGTGAAGTTGAGCGTGAGGCGCGCCGTGAGCACATTGCGCACCTCGATGCCCGCGTCGACACGAGTCAGCGCTACCAGGCTGCGCGAGATCAACCCGGCGCCGACGAGCATCACGAACGCGAGCGCGACCTGTGCGACGACGAGCGTGTTCCGCAAACGATGATCGCCGCGCGTGGCCATTGCGCCCGTGTTCCCCTGTCGTAACGCGTCGGCGACGTTGCGCCCCCGAGCCCACTGAATGAAGGGAACGGCCGCAACGACAAGTGCTGTCGCCACGCAGAGCACGAGCGCGAACAGGTACACCGACGCGCTCATCTGGATTTCATCGGCGCGCGGGGTAAATCGCGTCGCCGTGGCGCGCAAGAGGCCAACGCTCGACGCCGCGAGCGCCACACCGACGGCACCGCCGGTGAGCGACACATACAAGCTCTCTAATGCGAGTTGCCGATAGATGCGGGTGCGTGGCGCACCCAGCGCGACACGAACCGCCATCTCTCTCGCGCGGTGCATCTGCCGCGACAACGTGAGATTGGCGACGTTGGCCACGGCCGCGAGCAACAGAAACGCCGCCGTCGCGAAGAGCAACAACAGAATCGGCTTTGCGCGCGCCGTCATCTCGTCGCGCGCAAGGGTCGCGGCATAGTGAAGGCGCTGCTGCTTGGGATATGCTTCCGGATGAGCCGAATGGTTTCGCGCCGCGAGCGTCGCGAGCTCGACGCGCGCACGCTCGACTGACACACCAGGGCGTAGCACGGCGAACGCGGCGACCATTCGCATGCCGTAATCCTTCAGCATGACCGGCGCCGAGCGGAAGGGACAGGCGCCAGCGGGCATGAACATGTCGGCGTCGTTCGGATAACCAGGCATCGATGGCAGCACGCCGACGACGGTGTGCACCTTGTCGTTCATCGTGAATTTCGCGCCAATGATCGATGGATCGCCGTGAAACTGATTCATCCAGAACTTGTGCGTCAGCACGACGACGGGCGGTGCGCCGACGGCCTCTTCACCCGGCCGGAACGTACGGCCAAGGATCGGCCGCACGCCGAGGAGATCGAAGAACTTGTCCGATACGACACTCGTCTGGACGCGCAGCGGCTCGCCATATCCGTACAACTGGAACGACATGCTGTGGTACTCGGCGACGCCATTCATCGTCTGCGTGTCGGCGCTGAGATCCAGTACCTCGCGCACGGAAAATCCTTCGTCTTCGTTCTGCGTCGATGGCTGGGTGAGATGCACGAAACGGTCACCGACTCCAATCGGCAGACGGCGTAAGAGCACCCCATTGACCATGCTAAAAATCGCCGTGCTCGCCGCGATTCCCAGCGCGATTGTGATCACGGCGGCGAGAGTGTACCCCGGGGCGTTGCGAAGCGCGCGGAGCGCATAACGAGTATCGTCGAACATGTGTCCTCTCACATGAAAGGCTTGCTGACGAGATTGAATCGGCCGCGGTAGTGGCGCGGCGACACGCCGAAGCGACGCTCGAAGGCACGACGGAACGCGTCGTCGCTGGCGTAGCCCACGGAACGGGCAACTGTTTCGATCGTCGAGCGGCGCGCCGCAAGTCGGCGACAGGCTTCGGTGAGCCGCGCCTCTTCGACGAATTCCGCTGGTGTCACGGCGAATCGTTCCTTGAACGCCCGCGAAAATTGACGCACGCTCAGACACGTGCGTTGCGCGAGCGCGTCGACCGAAAGATCGGCCCGCAAATTTGCCGGAATCCACGCGACCAGCTCAGCGAAGCGATCGCTCGACTCGACCTGAAAGCGCAACGGCTCCGAATACTGATTCTGTCCGCCCGACCGTTTCAGGTACACAACCATTTCGCGCGCGACGGCGAGCGCAGCCTCCGGTCCGAGATCCTCCTCGACCATTGCGAGTGCCAGATCGATTCCGGCGGTGATGCCAGCCGACGTATAGAAGCGACCATCTTTGTGAAACAAGGCATCGCGATCCACACGAAGCTTTGGGAAGCGACGCTGCAGGTCGTCGACAAAGGCCCAGTGCGTCGCGACGTCGCGTCCGTCGAGCAGGCCTGTCGGCGCGAGGCCATAAATACCGGTGCACACCGTCGCGATGCGTCGAATGCGCGGCGCGCGCGTAGCGATCCATTTGGCGACGCGTGACGCTTCGTCGCCCTTTCGCAGACCGCTGCCGCCAGGAATGATCAGCGTGTCGAGCGCGATGTTCGTCGGCAGCGAATCGCGGGCGGTGAACTGCACGCCGTTGCTGGCGGTGAACTTCTTTCCGCGGACGCCGATGACGACGACTTCGTACGGGAGCTCATCGCCGTCCTTGAACTCCGGCGCCGCGAGCGCGTCGGAGCCGAAGACGTCGGCGGGGCCGACGAGGTCCAGTGCCTGAAGGCTATCGAAGCCGAGGATGCCAATGCGGCGTTGGGGCATGGTGTACGATTGCCCCGGTGCGCGATGGCCGCAATGTCATTAATCCGACAATTACGGACATTGCGCCTGCGCCGGTTTCGGCGATTTCTACGGCTGTTCGAGTACCTTCACCGAAGCGTCGTCCACCTTGAACCAGAACGTGTACTCGTTTTTCACGCCGTCCGCCTCGAAGGGAATGACGACCGCGAAGCGGTGGCCGACGCGCGAGTGCACGGCGGTCGTGAACGAGTCCGGTGCGGCCGGCACTGGCTCCCCCGCCTGGACGACAACCCCCGCGAACGTCGGCCGGAGTAGCGCGCCATTTTGATACGCCGCGGGCAGCTTGCCTGAGGCGGGCCGAAAGAACACGCGATTCGTTGGGAAGATGTCGTCGGCGAGACGCTGCTGCGCAGGGATCATCGTCGGCGGCTGCGACGAGTTGCGGTCGGCATACTTCACGCCGATGTGCATCACGCGCGAGAGCGTGCCGTCGACATCAATGAAGCTCGCTTCGTCCCAGATCAGCTTGATCGACTGTTCACTCTTGTTGCGAACGTTGATTCGAATGGCGTTGTAGAGCGTGCCAATCCGAACCGCGACGAGCTGATCCTCGAACGCATAGCGCGATGAGTCGGTGGGCGAGATGACCGTTGTCGCGCCATATCGCTGCTTGGTCGCGGGCTGGCGGGCTACTTCGACGAGCGACGCGCCATAACGAGCAGCGTAGAGCTGTTGGTGCGGTGGCATTCGGCCAGCGCACGCGCTGACACCGACGAGAGCACCGGCTGCAATCACTAACCAGCGATATGTTCGCATGATGGTTTTCTTACATGATGTAGGGATCGACAGCGTTTACTCATGTAAGACGAATGAGCGTTCGCTCCGGAACTATCCGGAGCAGTCAGTAGTAGTTCGGTAACGGAAACACAGTGCACCTGGCGACCGAAGCACGCCTCTCAATGGCGCAGCTGCGGCCGCACCGGTGTATAACGCTTCAGCGACAATGCCGGCTGCTCGATCAAGAACCAAGACACCAGGGTGGGCACGAGCGAGCAAAGGAATGCCACTGGGATCAACCAGGCGTTCACCTGTGGCAGGAGCTTTGCCACGACGACGATCGCGGTCATGTGCCAGAGGTAGAGACCGTAGCTCACCTTCCCTAGCCCGGTCAGCCATGGCCATCGTAGCAGCCGTGGCTCGTGCACAAGTGCGATAGCCACCAGGCACGCGGCCAACAGCGCGATCGCAGGGAATCCAGCCACGACCATCGTGCGGGTCGAGAACGCGATACTCCGCTCTCGGACGACAACGGCAAAGAGGACCAACGAGCCACCGACAAGCGCCGGCCAGAGCAATCGCCGAATCAGCGATGTCCCGTTTGGAATCCTGACCAACGCCGCCAGCACGATACCCCAGCCGAGCAAGTCCGCCCGCGTGGGCATGAGAGCATACAGAGCGTTCCCGGAGACGTCGCGCAGAGCGAGTACGAATCGGAGGATAGCAACGACGACGATCAGAACGAGGCCCAGCCGAAGCACACCGTGCACAGACAACCGCCTAACGACCGACGGCCAGATCAGGTAGAATTGCTCCTCGACCGCCAGGGACCAGAACGGAGACGTCTGGGGAATGACACCTCGCCAGCCGTGGGTCGCGATGAGCACGTTGGCGAGAAAGGTCCAGTACCATACTTCGTGGCTCACGAGGCGGAGGTGGTCCGCGGCACTCTGGCCGGTCAACGCCGGCGCGAGCACCAACGCCGCCATCACAACCACGAACGCCGGGCCGATGCGCAGGACCCGCCGTCCGTAGAAGCTGCCGTAGTAAGACCCGGGTGCTGCGTCGCGAGTGTCGAGGAGAATCCCAGTGATCAGAAAACCGGAGAGAACAAAGAACAGATCGACACCCATCCAGCCCCAACGGCCGAACGCTCCCCAGAACCCCTCGAGGCGCAGCGAGCAGTGAAAGAGAAACACGGCGAGTATGGCAATCCCGCGGACGCCGTCGAGCGCCGGAACGTGCCCTCGTCGCCCTCGTGGCTCGAACGCGGAGCACTCTGGAGCCGACACCACGCCCTGCTCCGGAGTCGGTGACAGCGCTTCTCGCTCATATCCCGACGGCGGTGTGGCGGTTGCCGTGCCAGACGCACTGGGACGGGCGTTAGGCTGCTGAGACAGCGGGACACTCCGCGCGAAAAGGAGATCAGCCCGACCATCCCAGGCGAGCAAAAGCAGTGCTCCGCGGCGTCAATTTCCATCACGGATTGTGCACGATCGCGTAAAGACATCTTCACGAGAAATGAAAAACGGAAATGATTTAGAGAATGCTCATTACCGCGCAAAGATCCGACAAAGTTTGCGCGACTCTAGAAGTGCACGATCACGGCCTGCACATCCCTTGCAGTAAAAACTTTCAGTTAGCCTTCCCGTTCGCACGCGCGATGGGTCGACTGGACCCACGCTCCCATCGACGTGAGAGTCGCGTGTGCCCTGCGAAAAAGGCGGTGCTCCCCACAAGCGAAGACGTTGCGCTCGGCGGCCAGCCGTATCACGCGCATGCAGGCGCACTGGCGTCGACGTCAGTCGAGTCAACGCCGCACAACCGTTGTCGCCACGCCACATCAGATTTGCGGGCGAGCAGAGCGACGTCGATATACTGACGTCGGTACACGCGTCATCCTAGGTAAAACTCCCGATACTTCTGCCAGCGGCTCATGCAGTGCAGCTTTCATTGTTTACGAGCCACGGGTGAGATGAACAAAGAGGTCCTCCTCGACTCGCGCGTCGAATCCTTGCTCGACCGGCTATACGAACAGAATTCGGCGCAAGGCGCCACGATGGAGACCTACTTCTCCGAGTCTGCCGAGCCCTCCGTGCGCGTCGAGTCGTCGAAGCCGGAATCTCGTTCGGTGTGTCGACGCTATTCCTCGCCTCGGCGGTCCGCGACAACTCGCCCTCGGGAACGCAGCGGGAACACGCCGCTCGTGATCGCGACCGAGTATGAAGCGGAAAAAGCGAGCATCGCGCGTAGCCATTTTGCCGCGGCGGGGCTGTCGCACTTCGTCGATCTCCGCGAAGGGGATCTACGCGAAACGTTGATCGACTTGCAAGGTCCCATCGATTTCGCGCTCATCGACATCTGGACGCCGATGTCACGTCCGGCCCTCGAGCTCATTGCGCCGCATCTCGGAACGGGAGCCGTGGTCATCTGTGACAACACGCAGCAGTTCCGCGACGCTTACAACGAATATTTCGCTTTCGTCCATGACCCGCGGAATGGATTGCGAACAACGACGCTCCCCTTCGAGGGTGGACTCGAATTCACGGTGAAAGTGCTCTAATCGGCCCTCCCCTCCGTCGCCGAGAACGACTCGCGCCCCGCCCGGCAAGCCGCCATGTTTGAGCGGCTAAAACCAGAACCGGCCTCCGGACGCTGATATGATCTCCTTCTCCTTCTCCCTCCGTTCTCGCCCTTCGTGCGCCGCAACGGGCGCCCTAGCGTTGCTCCTCGTGTCCAATGTCGCGGTGCTCGCGCAGCAACCGCCGCGCCGACAGCCGGCCCCCGCGCCTCGCACGGCCACCTCGGACTCTGGGCGCACGCGCGCACTTGCGACCGACACGATGAGGAACCGCCGAGCGGCGAATCAAGACACGACGACAGCCAGCGACTCGAGCGGAGCGTCTGGTGGTGGCCGTGGCGGAGATCCGTATGCTGGACTCAAGCTGCGCTCGATTGGTCCAGCCATGATCTCCGGCCGGATCGTGGACCTGGCCGTCAGTCCTCGCGACAGGAAAGTGTGGTACATCGGCGTCGCCGCCGGCGGTGTCTGGAAGACAACGAACGCCGGCACCACCTGGACATCCGTCTTCGACAACCAGTCCACCTACTCGATCGGCGCGATCACCATCGACCCCAAGAACCCCAACACGGTGTGGGTCGGGACCGGCGAGAACAACGCGCAACGGGCCGTCGCGTACGGCGACGGCATTTATCGTACGACCGACGGCGGGCGGTCCTGGCAGAACATGGGTCTGCGCGAGTCCGAGCATATCGGGAAAATCCTCATCGATCCACGGAACTCGGACATCATCTACGTCGCCGCGCAGGGTCCGCTGAGCCGTGCCGGTGGCGATCGCGGCCTCTTCAAATCCACGGATGGCGGGCACACGTGGACGAAGGTGCTCGATCCGGGCGCGTGGGCCGGCGTCAGCGACATCGTTCAGGATCCTCGTAATCCGGACGTTCTCGTCGCCACGAGCTGGCAACGCATTCGGCGGACGTACGGCTATATCGCCGGCGGCGCGGAATCGGGCATCTGGCGCTCGACCGACGGCGGCACGACCTGGCGTCGTTCCCAGGCCGGCCTGCCTAACGACGCCGAGCTCGGCCGCATCGGACTGGCGATGTCGCCGGTCAACCCTGACGTCGTCTACGCGATCCTCGAGGCATCGAACGATCGCGGCGGCACCTTCCGGTCGCGCGATGGCGGCGTGTCCTGGGAAAAGATGTCGGGCTACAACACGGTTGGCCTGTATTACGCGGAGCTATTCGCCGACCCCATCGACATCGATCGCGTCTACGCCGTGGACGTCCGCAACATGGTGAGCGAGGACGGCGGCCGCACCTTCCGCCCCGTCGGCGAGCGCAACAAGCACGTCGACAATCACGTGATCTGGATCGATCCGGCCGATGTTGATCATTTGCTCATTGGGTGCGACGGCGGGTTGTATGAGTCGTTTGACCGCGGGCAGACCTACAAGTACTTCGCGAACCTCCCGTTGGGCCAGTTCTATCGCGTGGACGTCGATCAGAACGCGCCATTCTATAAGGTGCATGGCGGGACGCAGGATAATGGTTCCGTTGGCGGCTCCGCCCGCTCACGTTCGAACCTTGGCATCACGAACTCGGATTGGAGCGTGACTGGTGGCGGCGATGGCTTCGTCTCCAAAGTAGACCCGAAGGACCCGTTCATCGTGTACAACGAGTCGCAGCACGGCAGCTTGCAGCGCGTGGACCTTCGCACAGGCGAGTCGGTCAATATCGTCCCGCAAGCGGAACCGGGAGAGCCGGCCCTCCGCTGGTATTGGGATACGCCCGTCATCATCTCACCCCACTCGAACACACGGCTCTACTTCGCCGCGCAGCGGCTGTATCGCACCGACGATCGTGGTGAATCGTGGAAAGCGCTCACGCCCGATCTGTCGCGTCAGATCGATCGCGATCGCATCAAGCTCATGGATCGCGTCTGGTCGATCGACGCCGTCGGACGCAACACCTCGTCGTCCTTCTTCGGCGCGATCGTCGCGGTTTCCGAGTCGCCGGTGAAGGAAGGTCAACTCTGGATCGGAACGGACGACGGAACGATTCAGGTCTCTGAGAGCGGCGGTCAGTCGTGGCGCAAGATCGAACACTTCCCCGGCGTGCCCGACACGACGCAAGTCGCGCGTGTCGTTCCGTCATCTCACGACGCGAATACCGTGTACGCCGCGTTCGACGGCCACATGTCCGGCGACTTCAAACCGTATCTGCTCGAGAGCAAAGACCTGGGTCGGAGCTGGACATCCATCGCCGGCAACCTGCCTAACAAGGGCACGGTGTACGCCGTGATCGACGATCCGGTGGACCCCACCCTGCTCTTCGCCGGCACCGAGTTCGGCCTCTATTTCACGAAGAACAACGGACAAACGTGGACGCGGTTGCGCGGCGGCCTGCCAACCATCCAGGTGCGCGATCTCGTGATTCAGAAGCAGATGAACGATCTCGTTGTCGCCACCTTCGGCCGATCGTTCTATGTGCTCGACGATCTCACACCATTGCGCACGATGACGCGCGAGACGCTCGCGCAGGACGCGACGTTGTTCCCCGTGCGCCGTACACCGCTCTACACGCCGTCCAACTTTGGCGCGCCAGGGAGCAACGGCTCGCAAGGCGGCGGCGCATTCGCCGCATCGAACCCGCCGTTCGGCGCGATGTTCACGTACTATCTCAAGAGCACTCTGCGAAGTCGGCGCGAGCAGCGCCAACAAGCCGAACGCGCCGCGTCGCGACAAGGGCGCGACGTATACCCGCCGTCCTGGGACTCGCTGCGCACGGAGGACCGTGAAGAGGCACCGGTCACGGAGCTCACGATCAGCGATGCACAGGGGCGTATCGTTAGGCGCATCACCGGCCCGGTGCAGCAGGGCTTTCAGCGCGTCGCCTGGGACCTCCGACTTCCGGCGCCGACGGTTGCACTCGCCGGCCGTCCCGGCAATCCCGATGACGAGGAGGAGGGCGGCTTCGGTGGTCGCGGTAGCGTTGGTCCCTACGCACCGCCGGGTGCGTACCAGGTCGCGCTCGCGAAACGGGTCGATGGCATCACGACACCGTTAGGCACGCCGCAGAAATTCGAGATCTATCTGCTCGACGGCGACGAGGACGCCGGCCGGTCGGCGGCCGTGATCGCGTTCCAGGAACAGGCCTCGAAGCTGCAACGAGCGATCATGGGCGCGAACTCGCTCGCCGGCGAGCTGTCGAGCCGCGTCACCGCGCTGCGTCACGCAATCGAAGAGACACCAAATGCGCCGGCGCAGCTGAACACCGATGCACGCGCTATCGATCGCGATCTCCGTGACATCCGCGAGCAACTGGCAGGCGACCCGACGCTGAGCCGGCGACAGGAGCCAACGCCGCCGTCGCTCATGGGGCGGATGCAGGTGATGACGCAGGGAGCGCGCTCGCTCGAGCCACCCACGGCAACGCAGCGGCGTCAGTACGAGATTCTCTCTGGCGAGTTCGCGACCGTGCTCACCAAGCTCCGCGCGATCGCCGAGACGCGCCTCAGGACCGTCGAGACCTCTGCCGAGCAGGCAGGCGCGCCGTGGACGCCCGGTCGCATCCCGGAGTGGAAGCCGTGACTTAGCAGGGGCTCGCGTGTAGGGCTAGGTACCCACCTTAGGCCCTATGCCCTTGCCCCCAGCCCCTTTATCCACGACACCGCCATACACGCAACCGAGCCGACAAACGGTAGCCAGTGCGTCCGGCCGTCGTGCTCTACTCGGGCCTCCTTCGCGGAGAGCTTTAGAGTATCCGCATCGCCAAAATTCGGTAGCACGGTCAGTGCACGTCCGAGCTCGAACGAGAAGTGCCCGTCCGACCCCGCCGCTTCGCCCAATCCTCGCGCGCGCACTGCGGCGAGCGCTCGACGATTCCAAGGGGGATAGAATGCGCGGCTGTTCCACACCTCGACGATGTCGGCAAAAGGGAGTGCGCGCTCGGCTCGCTGGCGCGGGGTCACGAGATACGCGAAGGGGTGAGGAAGGTAAACGACACCGCCCTGAGCACGAATTTCTTCAACGATCTGCTCGAGCGGCAACCGTGGTTCGATCCGCTTCCTGAGATAGAGACCGATCACATCGATGCCGCAGCGGCTCGTGATCTCTTCGCCGACGATTACTCGATCCGGATCGAGGTCGTGCGCGCGGAGAGCGCCGTCGATCGTGTGGTGGTCCGTGACGGCGATCCGATCGATCTGGACTTCTCGCGCACGCGCGACGAGCTCTCGCGGTGTCTGATGACCGTCGTGCGAATAGCACGTGTGGGTGTGGAAGTCAGCGCGTACCATGACGAAAGATACGCGTCAGCCATGGTATTGCTGGTCGCTGACCTTCTCCATCCACTCGACCGCCTTGCCATCGAGTGCTTCCTGGATCGCAATATGGGTCATCGCAGTTGTCGGCGACGCACCATGCCAGTGCCGCTCATTAGGTGGAAACCAGACGACGTCACCGGGCCTGATCTCCTCGATCGGGGCACCTTCACGCTGAACGCGGCCAAAGCCGCTCGTCACAAT
>DATEGN010000510.1:0-4792 GCA_035280125.1 Gemmatimonadaceae bacterium
TGGATCACACTCGAGGCGCGCCACTGATGGCGCGCCTCGAGCGTTTTGAGATCGATAAATTACTGCGTTTCGCGCGCCTTGATCTTTTCGTCGATCTCTTTCCTGATCGCATCGAGGTTGACGCTCGCCAGTGCCTGTATCGCGGGATAGTCGATTGTTGTCTGAGCGAGCTTGCCTACGGTTGGCTGCCGCTTAAATCATTGACCATCTCTCCTCCTCCCCCTCGTGCGACCATTTCTTACCTTCCTCGTCGCGATGGCGATGGCACCGGTGGCTCTTCGTGCGCAGACGCAGCAATCGAACGCGCGCGCCGAAATCGATTCGTTCAATCGCGAATTCGCCGACGCGACGCGTCGCATGGACAACGTGGCAACGATGACGCTGTGGGCAGAGGAAGGAGTTAGTCTTCTTCCATCCACAAAGCCGATACAAGGAAAGGCAGCGATCGCCGCGTTCATCGATAACGTGACAGCGGCATTCCCCGGCGCGCGTATGGAGCGCTTCGACTTCGAGTGCCACGACATCGAAGTGTCAGGCGACTGGGCCTCCGAGTGGTGCACCGAACATCAGATCGTGCACTTCGCCGATGCGCGGCCACCATTCGATGGCTGGGGAAAGCTGTTGCTCGTCTTGCATCGTTCGAGCAGCGGAAAATGGCAAATCAAGACGGAAATGTGGAATCAGGCAGTTCCTGCCGACACGGCGAAAGCTCGCTAGGCCGATGACCCATTTCACTGCCGCGTTGCGTATCGCTAGGCGTAACCCGGGTTGCACTACCCGAACGACAGGAACGCTTTCCGATGCGCCTCTCCCGCTTCGACCGCCGGCTTTCAATCATCTTCGTTGGTGCCGCACTAGCCTGCCACGACGGCAGCGCTGCTCCACACACCACCACCACCTTCGACGCTCGTCACGCACTCGCGAAGGTCGAGCCGATCGCGGTCGTATTCGATCAACCGATCTTCAAGTCGTTCGAGTCGACACTGAACTTCTTCGAGTCCTTCTTCCGTTCGGCACTGCCAGCATCATCGATGATCGCGTTGCAGCGTCGGTCCTTTGATCTACGCCTAACGCGGTACGTCGCGCCTATCGCGCGGATCAGCGCGACGACCATCCCAGACGGCGACAAGGGCAAAACGTTCGTCTTCAGCGAGACGGCCGGAACGTACGTGGTCGACCCGGCGGCGACGGGCGCGCCCACAACCGGTGTACGCTTCGTCCTGTACACTTGGGACGAGCTCACCGAGCAGCCCGCCTCGCCACTCATGCGCCTGGGCTACGTCGACATCGCGCCGGCGGAGGGTGCGAACGGCTCGACGGATCAGACGGAGCTCGTGATCATTCGAGATGCTCCGTTTCTGCCGATCGCAGACTTTATTGTGTCGCATCATACGGAGAGTGGCGTTAGCGCTTTTGCAATCGCGGGATCCGCGACCGATGGCGTTACGGAAGATCTGATCAGTGTCGATGGCTCGCTGAGTGGCGGCCCCGGACAGCATCACCTGGTATTCAACACGATGCTCTCGACTTCGCCCGTGACTACCAGCGCTACGGAGCACGTCATTTCCGATCAGGCGACCGCGTCGGAGAGCGGGCAGCTCCAGCTCTCGTACGAGAACCACACGCTCACCGGTCAAAGCAACGAGACAGGAACGGAAATCACGTTCGACGGCAATGTGTACGCGCGCATACTCTTTCCGCAGTCGGTCGGCGACGGGACCCGTTACGTGAAGCCCGACGGCACGCCGTTGAGCCAGCAGGAAGTCAATGACCTCCTGGCGCTGCTCGATCGCGTGGTCGGCGCGAACTTCATGTGGGTGAGTCTCGCGTTTCCGTAACACACTCGCTCAGCGAGCGATGGACCAAAGTCCGATGCGCGCAGAGTAGGTCGCGGCGTTAGACACAGATGTCGGGCAACGACGGACGTTGCCCCGCCCCTCACCGCGAGCACGGAATCTCATGCAGATCTGGGAGTGGCTCCGCGCGCACGCTCTGGGCCTGCCGCTACTCGTGAAGTTTGCGGTGGCCCTTGGTCTCATCGTCATCGTCCCACAGCTCTCTCGTCGCGTTCGCCTTCCCGCGGTCGTCGGCCTCCTGTTGTCCGGCGTCTTGTTCGGACCCTATGTCCTCGACCTGGTCGGACACGACCGGCCGATCGCGGACTTCTTCGGCGAGCTCGGGAAGCTGCTGCTGATGTTCATGGCGGGCCTCGAGGTCGATCTCGCACTCTTCCGCCGAGTGAAAAAACGCTCGATCACGTTCGGTGTCATCACGACATTCATCCCGCAGATCCTGGGCACGAGCGTGGGGTTGGCATTTCACTATAGCCTGCTCGCGTCGATCGTGATCGGGTCGCTACTTGCCTCGCACACGCTGCTCGCCTCGAACGTGATCACGCGATTGGGCCTAACGAAGTTGGAGCCGATGAATGTCGTGTATGGTGCGACTGTCTTTTCGGACACCTGCTCGCTGATCATCTTTGCGCTCTGCCTCTCCACATTCGTTCGTGGATTCTCGATATCCGGCATGGTGGTCCAGATCGTCGAGATCGCGGTATTCATCACGTTCGTCCTGTTCGGGCTCGGACGACTCGGCGCTTACGTCCTGAGAAAGGTCGAGCGTGACGAGAGCGCCTACTTCGCAGTGATGCTGGCGATTCTGGCGATCGCTGCCGTGCTTGCCGACACCATTCAGCTGCCGGGAATCGTCGGAGCGTTTCTCTCCGGGCTCGCGCTGAACGAGGCAACGCAGAACAAGTCTGCCAAGGAGCGACTCGAGTTCTTTGGGAACTCCTTCTTCATTCCGATCTTCTTCATCACGACTGGATTTTTGGTCAATCCGCGCGCGCTCGTGGCGAGCTTGACAGACGATCTCGCGCTCGTTGCGTCGATCATCGGCGCGCTGGTCATCGGCAAGTATGTGGCGGCCGAGGTCGCGGGGAGGCGATTCGGTTATACTCGCGACGAGCGATTGACGATGTGGTCGCTGACGTTGCCGCAAGTCGCCGCAACGCTCGCGGCGACACTCGTCGCGTACAACACCTTCGACGCCAATCATTCGCGATTGATCGATAACCGAATGCTCAATGTCGTGCTCGCGTTGATGCTCTTCACGTCGATATTGGGTCCAATTCTGACCGACCACTTCGCGCCGCGACTCGTCGGGGAGGCGACGGCAGCCGATCGTTCGCGTCGGGCCGCCTAACGGCGACACCGGCACAACGATTCGACTTTGGTCTCATGGCCGTCCGACGGACTGGCTCCCATCGTTGCCGCATATCGATTTGCTAGCGGGATTTCGTGCGGAGCGGAAAAGGGCGCGCTGGGCGTGACGGAGGTCGGGTTCGCGCACGCGAGGCGACGCGATGGCGCGATGTACGGCGTGCGGGCGCCGTCATGGCCGGCGTGCTGACGCTCGGCCTGCTGATGCTCGTCGGTGACGACGGCGTACGATTCACCGACCGGCCGCAGCCGCAGGTCAAATCGCCTGACGATTCGTTCGTCGGGAGTCGCGCCTGCTTCTCTTGTCATCCGGCGCAGAGCGCGGAGTGGCGCGGTTCGCAGCATCAGGCGGCCATGGCCGAGGCAAACGAGCAGACGGTGTTCGGTGACTTCGATAGCACTCGATTCACGTACGCGGGGACGACGAGCGAATTCGTCCGGCGCGACGGCAAGTTCGTCGTGCGCACCGACGGGCCGGATGGCAGGCTGCACGACTTCGAGGTGAAATACACCTTCGGAGTCGCGCCACTGCAGCAGTATCTGATCGAGTTGTCGGGCGGGCGCGTGCAGGCCCTTTCCATTGCGTGGGATTCGCGCCCGAAGAATCGCAATGGTCAGCGCTGGTTCCACCTGTACCCTAACGAGCAAGTCACCAGCGCCGACGAGCTGCATTGGACCAGGGCCTCCCAGAACTGGAACTTCATGTGCGCGGATTGCCACTCGACGGGCGTACGCAAGAATTACGACCCAGCGACGGATCGCTTTCGGACGCATTGGGCCGAGATCAGCGTCGGCTGCGAGGCGTGTCACGGGCCGGCGTCGCGTCACCTCGAGTGGGCCGCGGGGAGAAATCTTCGCGACTCGACACGGGGCTTGAACGCGCGCTTGGACGAACGGCGCGGTGTCGTCTGGATTGCGAATGCGAACACTGGCAACGCGACGCGCTCCCAACCTCGCACGAGCGATCGAGAGATCGAGACCTGCGCGCAGTGCCACGCGCGGCGGAGTCAGATCGCGGATGCCTACACGGCGGGCAAGTCATTCCTCGACTACTATCGCCCGGCCCTGCTCACTCGTCCGCTGTATCACGTCGATGGTGAGCAGCATGACGAGGTCTATAACTGGGGTGGATTCCTGCAAAGTCGGATGTACGCGCACGGCGTGACGTGCAGCGATTGCCACAATCCGCACAGCGGTGCGTTGCGAGCAGAGGGCAACGCGTTGTGCGCGCGATGTCATCTGCCCGTGAAGTACGACACACCAGAGCACCACCATCATCAAATGGCGAGCGCGGGCGCTACTTGTGTCGGCTGTCATATGCCGGCCACGACCTACATGGTGATCGATCCACGGCGCGACCACAGCCTGCGCATTCCTCGCCCGGATCTCTCGGTCACGCTCGGCACGCCGAACGCGTGTACGAGCTGCCACACGCGCCGCGACGCGCGTTGGGCCGCGAGCCAAATGGCAGCCTGGTACGGCCGTCCGCCCGCGCTGGGACCGCACGAGCGCGCGGCGATGGCCTTCTCGGCCGCCGACTCGGGGACGATCGACAGTCAGGCGTTGTTGCG
>DATEGN010000511.1:0-3101 GCA_035280125.1 Gemmatimonadaceae bacterium
CTTGATCTCCCGCTTAACGCGCGCGTCGCGCTCGACGTTCTGCTCGAACTTCGAGCTCCAGAACGCTTGCCTCGACTTCGGCGCCCGCCGACCGGACGCGCAATCGTGCCGATGCCAGAAGCAACCGTGAAGAAAGATCGCGCGCTTGCGACCGATGAAGGCAATGTCGGGCTGGCCTATTACGTCTCGCCGGTTTTTGCGGTAGCGATACCCGAGCACCCAAACGAGCCTTCGCAATTCCAACTCGGGCTTCGTGTCGCGTGAGCGGACCCGTCGCATTCGCTCGCTGCGTTCCTCGGGCGTCAGCGTGTCCATTAACTGGTCTTTCCTTTGCCGGACTGCTCACGCGTCTGCGCGAGGTATTGGTGCAGCGCCTCGCGAACGTGCCACGCAAGACTACGATCTGTTTGCTGGGACAGCTGCTCAAGCTCGTCCCGCTCGGTGGCATCGAGCGTCACGGTTAATCTTTCCGGATTGGAAGTGATCTTGCGCGCCGGCATCGGCATTCCCGTTGAGCACCATTATTCATCATCATGGTGAACAACGCCATACCTGGGGGAGCTATAACGCGCAAATATTTGACGCGCTCCGATTCGTATGATTTAATGCTCGTTAATTTGTGTGCGTTGAAGTCAACGCGCCGAGGAATTCTACTGTGTCGGCCGTCTCGAAAATTGGTCCCCCTGCGACGCCGGAAGAAGTTCGGCGTCGTGTCGACGAATACGTAGCCCATCTGGAGCACATCGAGCGAGTTTTCAACGAGTACGCGCAGGAACTGGGCTTGGGCGTCCGCCTTGGCGCGGCGGGGGCGATCGAGGCCGTCAAGAAGGGCACGGGCCTCGCGCGCGTCGTGATGAGGTTTTGCGACCGCGAGGACGACTCGGGCGTCCTGCACGGCCCGCAGCTCATGACGGCGCTGGATTGCATCGGAGAGTTGCTCACCGCTCCGCAGAAAAACGGGCTCGTACTTGGCGCGATGCAATCCGGCAAGACGACCAGCTCACTCGCGCTGCAATTCGCCGGGCCGATCGTCTATCTGCTAACCGACCGCCGCCTATATCCGATCTATCTGATCACCAGCCACACCAGCCAGGAAGATCAGACGAAGATTGAGATCGAGCGATTCCTCAAGTTCTACGGCGAACTCTCGATTCAGATCGACGACGAGCATCAGTGCACGCTCATGGAGTACGTCCGGTACGCCAAGCGGGTCACCGTGGATCCGGTCTTCGCTTTTTCGCCCACGATCAACACTTATCGTGAGCACGTCCTCAAGCACGCGTTGCCCGACACGATGATGGGGCCCCGGTTGGAGGACTTCATTCAGCGCCGGGCTCCGGGCGAGAGCATCCGGCGCGTCGCCGATCTTTGTCGGCGCGCCAACTCGAAGGGCTTCGCGCCGCTGCTGATCATCGACGAGCCACAGTTCGGCGCCAGCGACCGCTTTGTCAAGGTCGAAGACGGAATCGAACGGCGGCCGTGCGTGCTGTTACAGATTTTCGAGCGCATTGACGAGGCGCTCGGCGAGGACGCCAAGGACCGCGTTTTCATCGGGCTTTCGGCCACGCCCTACGAGTTACACGACATCGCGGCGGTATGGAAGGTCAGGCAGTGTCTCACCTCCGCGTACATCGGATACAATTACTTTGGAGGCCGGGTGATCGATGCCGCTGCGGAAGTGACACCTCCGCGGACGAGTAGCTTTGGCGACTTCGGCAAGGAGGTCGGGCTGCCGTTCCTTGAGAAGGTATCTCTGAACGCCTATGACGGCAACGCTCGCTCGTTCGAGCGATTCGCGCGCCAAGTCGGCTACAACGGAACACACTCCGAATACAGGCTGGAAGTCGAGGACGCGTTGCGCGCGGCGATCCTGCTTATGGCGAGCCGCGTGTCGACGCCGCCGGGAGGCATGTGCATCCGGCTCTTCAACAACAACATACGCTCCCACCGGCTAATCGAACGTCTAAACCTGCCCGCCGACAAGATCGAGGTGATCGAGTATTTTGGTTCGGACCACAGGGGACAGAGCGTCAAGCGCGCGATACGGCAGCGCTCGCGTCACGATCTGCCGTTCCTGATCGCAGTGACCAACAGGGCCCGCATGGGTGACGCATTTCCGCGCGAGGTCGAGTGGTTCCTCGAATTCTCGAAAAAGGCGGCGAATCTGAACGCGCTCTTGCAGGGGTTGCTTGGGCGCGCCTGCGGGTACGGCAAGCGTTCGACCGTAGTGATGTCCGAGGAGAACGCGCAGCTCGTCGAGGACTACAAGCGCGAGCAAGGCGGCTACATCTACAAGACCAGCCGCCACAGCTTAGTCGTAGGGCCGTACCGGCGTGGCGCCCCGACGAGCTTGATTAGGGTGCGCCGCGACGTGGACGATCCGGTGGTCAAGGAGTTCTTCGAGCGCGTCGATCGGGAGATCGTGGCGCCGCACGTGATTCAAGACAGCGCAACCCTGCGCGCTCACCGCGCGAGCGACGGAAAAAAATACCGGACCGGGCCGCTTCTGCGAATCGCTGAGGAACTCGGTCTCTTTGCCCACCTGGAGAGCGAGGAAGTAAGAAACCGCTTGTTTCCGACGTACCCAGAGTTCCGGATCGCGCGGGCTGGTGATGAAGTGCCTCACTCGCGCTCGCCCGACCAGAAGCTGGGCTACTCCCTCGACGAGAACGGCGACTGCCGGTTCACGTTCCGAGAGTGGGCGGAGGGTTCTTCCAACCACGGCGGCGCGCGCAGCCGCGGCTACGGTAGCGCCGACGCAACGGATCGCAGCCGCGCTGGCGACAAGCTGGAACCGCAGATCAACATGCGGAAGTTCGATCCGGTGACGGGCGAGATGATCGAAGACAAGCGGGTCAACGGCGAGATCATGCTGACCACGGATAGGCGGCCGGGCAACTGGCGCGCCGAACTAGTGACGTTGCCTTTGATCTCCGCGGTCAGAGAATTGCAATCGGGCGAGGCGACCTTCCCAGTTGAGCACAGCCCCTTCGCGGCCCTTCTGTCGGAGGAGGAGCGCGAGCGGGCGAGCGCGGGCTAGAGCAGCACTCACTGAACCCGTGAGCGAGTTTCGCTGCCCGAGCGCCCGCCGTCTGTGGCTG
>DATEGN010000512.1:0-8186 GCA_035280125.1 Gemmatimonadaceae bacterium
ATCGATGGCGGAGCGAGTGGTGCCGCGATTCCCGCCGAGTTTCGGACCGCCGTCGTGATTCCAATACTCTTACCGAGTGTCGACGTCGTGCGCGACGCGCTGGCGACGCTCGAGGTGCGCTTTCTCGCCAATCGTCAGGCCAATCTCTACTTCGCGTTGCTGAGCGACTTCGCGGATTCGTCCTCCGAGACCCGCGCCGACGACGCCGCGATCGTCGATGCCGCTGCCGCCGGCGTGCGAGAGCTGAATGGCCGCTACGGCACCAGCGGCGAGGCGACGGACCGGTTCTATCTCTTTCATCGGCCGCGACGATGGAATCCGCGTGAGGACCGGTGGATGGGTTGGGAACGAAAGCGTGGCAAGCTCGCGCAATTCAATCAATTCGTGCTGGGGCACGACGAGGACGCCTTCTCGACGATCGTCGGCGACGTCGACGCGATCCGGCGCGTGAGGTACGTCATCACCCTCGACGGCGACACGACGCTCCCACCGGGCAGCGCCGCGCTTCTTGTCGGAACGCTCGCGCATCCGTTGAACCGCGCCGCCTACGACGTGCGCCTCGGTCGCGTCGTACGCGGATATGGCGTCGTACAGCCGCGTGTCGGCATTTCGCTGCCGAGCGCCCATCGCTCGCGCTTCGCCGCGATTTACTCCGGACATCCCGGTGTCGATCCCTACACGACCGCCGTGTCGGACGTGTATCAGGATTTGTTCGGCGAAGGCAGCTTCACCGGCAAGGGGATCTACGACGTCGCCGCATATGAGACGGCCACCGAACGTCGTTTTCCAGAGAACGCGCTCCTGTCGCACGACCTGATCGAAGGGAGCTACATCCGCGCTGCGCTCGCGACGGACATCACCCTGTACGACGACTACCCGAGCCACTACCTCACGTTCACGCGGCGTAAACACCGCTGGATTCGTGGCGACTGGCAGCTCCTGCGTTGGCTCGCCCTCTTCGTGCCGGGTCCACACGGGCGGGAGCGCAACCGGCTGTCGCTGCTCTCTCGTTGGAAAATCTTCGACAACCTGCGACGCAGCGCCGTGGAGATTGCGCAGCTTGTACTGCTCGTCGCGGGATGGACGGTGCTCCCGGGCTCGCCGTTGCGCTGGACCCTCGTCGCTCTCGCCAGCATGGCGGGGCCCTGGATCTTCTCCCTGCTGTTGGCCGCGCTTCGTCCGCCGCTCGATAAGTCCTGGCGCGCGTACTACGGCACCGTCGCGCGCGACGCCGCTACGGGCGCGCAGCAGCTCGCGCTTGCGATCGTGTTCCTGCCGCATCAGGCACTCGTCTCGTTCGACGCGATCGCACGCACGCTCTGGCGGCTGAGCATAACGAGAAAGCATCTGCTGGAGTGGCGGACGTCCTTCCAGAGCGAGCAGGAGCTCGGGGTTGGCGCCGGCACCACGTGGCGCGCGATGTGGCCCGTTCTCCCACTCCTTGGATTCATGCTGATCGTGGTGACGTTGGGCATGCTCGCGCACCCGGACCGGATGAACGGCTGGTTGCTTGGCGTCGTCGTGCTGCCACTCGTCGCCCTCTGGAGCGTGTCACCCGCGATCGCGTACGTCGTGAGTCAGCCGTCAACCCCACGACGCTCGGCATTGTCCCCTGAGGAACGACGTCTCGCACTTCGGTATGCCGAGCTCCATTGGAAGTACTTCGACGAATTCGTCGATGCGACGACGCACTGGCTCGCGCCAGACAACTTTCAGGAAGATCCAACGCCGGAAGTGGCGATGCGGGTGTCGCCGACGAACATCGGGCTGCAGCTCCTCTCGACGGTGAGTGCGTGCGACCTCGGCTTCATCGGTATGGACGACATGGCCCGACGCCTCGAGTTGGTGTTTCGCAGCCTCGAACGAATGCACCGATTCCGCGGTCACTTCTACAACTGGTACGACCTGCACGATCTTCGCGTGCTCGAGCCGGCGTACATATCGACGGTGGACAGTGGCAACCTTTGCGGTCACCTCATTGCCGTGAGGCAGGCGTGTCTCGAGATGGCCGACAGCGGCGAGGTCGGTGACCGTCTCCGCGCAATCGCCGGCCGCGCTTACGATCTCGCGAAGGAGATGGACTTCCGCTTCCTCTTCGACGCCAAGCGCAAGCTCTTCGCGATCGGCTACCAACAGAGCGCGCACGCACTCGACCCGGGTTACTACGATCTGCTCGCCTCGGAGGCGCGCCTCGCCAGCTTCGTCGCCATCGCCAAGGATGACGTCCCCGTCGAGCATTGGTTCCATCTCGGGCGGGCATTGACGCGCACCGGCGGCGCGACGACGCTCGTGTCGTGGAGCGGCAGCATGTTCGAGTATCTGATGCCGACGCTCGTTATGCGATCGTTTCCTTTCACGGTGCTGGGCGAGACCTATGAGAGCGCGGTCGATCGCCAGATCGCGTATGCGGCCGAGCGCGGCGTGCCGTGGGGCGTGAGCGAAAGCGCGTATAACCTGCGCGATCGCCATCTCACGTATCAGTATCGCGCGTTTGGCATTCCTGATCTCGCCCTCAAGCGAGGTCTCGGCCGCGATCTGGTCATCGCGCCGTACGCCGCGGCGCTGGCCCTGATGGTCGATCCGGCGCGCGCCATCTCCAACCTCATCGACGTGGAAAAGCTCGGCGCGCTCGGAGACGTCGGCTTCAGGGACGCGATCGACTACACGCGCCCCGATCCGGGTGAGCCCTTCGCCCTCGTCAAGAATTACATGGCGCATCACGTCGGGATGTCGCTCGTGGCGTTCACGAACGTCCTCACCGATGCCGTGTGGCAGCGACGTTTTCATGAGGATCCTCTCATCCAAGCGGCGGAGCTGCTGTTGTTCGAGCGCGTGCCTCGACGCGTCGTGATCCAGCAGCCACAGACCGCGCGCGCCGACGAGGCGCTCCCCGATCCGGATCTCGAGCGGCCGACGGTGCGCGAGATCGACGATCCGAATACTCCCCAACCACACGTCGCGCTCCTTGGTCGCCTACCCTACACGATCATGGTGAGCCACAGTGGCGCCGGCTACAGCAACTACGAGGATCTCGCCGTCACGCGGTGGCGCGCTGATGGCACGCGCGATGCCACCGGCCAGTTCTGCTACGTGAAAGACCTAACGAGTCGGCGCGTGTGGTCGGTCGCGCACCAACCGGTGTGTGCGCCAGCAGACTCCTATCGGGCGCTCCTCGCGACCGATCGCGTCACTTTCCAACGCACGGATGGGGACATCGAAACGCGGACGGAGATCGCGATCGTGCCCCAGGATTCCGCGGAAGTCCGCCGCGTCACCTTGACCAATACGAGCGCCCAGCCGCGAGAGGTCGAGCTCACGAGCTACGGAGAGATCGTCCTCGCACCACCTAACGCTGACCGCGCCCATCCGGCCTTCGGCAATCTCTTTGTCGAGACCGAGTGGCACGAGTGGTGCTCGGCAATGACGGCGACACGGCGGCCGCGCTCGGCGCAGGAGCGACGCCTCTGGTGTGCTCACGTTGTGGCGGCCGGCCCCGAACGCGTCGGCCCAGTCAGCTACGAGAGCGATCGGGCTCGATTCCTCGGCCGTGGGCGAACCCCACGCGATCCAGTCGCGCTCGCGACGGATGGCGCACTCAGCTGCACCACGGGCGCTGTTCTCGATCCGATCTTCGCGACGCGCGTACGCGTCGCGCTCGGGCCAGGCCGGTCGGCCGCGATCGCGTTCACGACGCTCGTCGCGACGACACGTGAGGATTTGTTCACGCTTGCGGACCGCTACAACCACCCCCACGCCGCACAGCGCGCGCTCGATTTGGCGTGGACCTCGACCCAAGTGGAGCTTCGTGAGCTTGGCATCACGCCGGCCGAGGCGGCGGCCTTTCAGGACCTCGCGGGTCAGCTCTTCTATGGAAGTCCAGTGCTGCGAGCACCCGAGAGCGAGCTCCGACAGAATCGCGGCTCACAGCCAATGCTCTGGGCACAAGGCGTGTCGGGCGATTGGCCCATCGTGCTCGCGACAATGGACTCTCCCGAAGGATTGCCGACGCTCCGACAGCTTTTTGCAGCCCACCGATACTGGCGCCGCCGTGGCATGACGGTGGATCTCGTCGTCCTGAACGAGCGCCGGCACAGCTACCTCCAGGAACTGCAGGATCAGATTTCCGCCGCGATGTTCACGGCCACCGATTCGGCAATCATCGACCGTCCGGGCGGCGTTTTTGTGCGCGCTCGCGACGCCGTGAGCGACGCCGACCTCGCGATGTTGCGCGCCACCGCGCGACTCCTTGTTCACTGCGACGGGCGCTCGGTTGGACAGATTCTCGAGGACGCCGTCGGATCATCCGGCGAGGCAGCATCTCCCATCGAGTCCACGCCGACGCTACCGCGCTCCTCCGGACGATACACTCCGACAGCGGCGCGACACGTTCGGCCACTGAGTCCGAGCGTCGGCATCCCATCGATGAGCACCCTCGTACCAGGGTCGTTAGGCGAAGAACGAAAGCGCAGCTTTCTGGAACAGCCGGTAGACGACCCTGCTGAACCTGACGAGACCCTGCGCTTCGACAATGGCTTCGGCGGTGTGACCGCTGACGGCGACTACCTCATCCGTGTCCGGGGCGATGAGGTTCCCCCGGCACCGTGGGCGAACGTGATCGCCAATGCGCGCGGCGGTTTCCTCGTCAGCGAACGAGGCGCGGGATGTACCTGGGTGGAGAACAGCCAGTTCTTTCGCCTCACACCGTGGGATAACGACCCGGTGAGCGATCCCGTAAGCGAGGTGCTCTATCTCCGGGACGAGGACAGCGGCGACTCGTGGACCGCGACGCCGGCGCCTTTGCGTCGCGACG
Organism: Gemmatimonadaceae bacterium; assembly: GCA_035280125.1. Lineage (GTDB taxonomy): Bacteria > Gemmatimonadota > Gemmatimonadetes > Gemmatimonadales > Gemmatimonadaceae > AG2. The sequence goes on from DATEGN010000512.1 coordinate 4,811, forward strand.
CTCCGTACACGGTCGTTCACGGCGCCGGCACGTCGTCGTTCGAGCACGAGGCGTTTGGAATCGCGACCCACCTGACGCTCGGCATCGCGGAAGACGCGCCCGTCAAGCTTTCACTCTTACGCGTGACGAATCGCGGAGCGCGCGCGCGCCGGATTGCCGTCACCTCATATGTCGAATGGGTCGTTGGCGCGCTGCGCGAGCACACGCAGCACCAGGTGCACACCTCATTTGTCGCCGGATCCGCGACGATCTACGCGCGAAACTTCTTCAATCCAGAATTCGCCTCGTGGGTCGCCTTCAGTGCGATCAGCGAGCCGCTGTCGAGCCACACGGCCGATCGACGCGAATTCCTCGGACGAAATGGAACGGTGGGCGCTCCCGCCGGTCTCGTTGCGCCGCTTTCGGGTCGCACCGGCGTCGGTATCGATCCGTGTGCCGTGCTCCGTTGCGTGCTGCAGCTCGCACCCGGGGAGACGCGCGAGCTGGTCGTGATGCTCGGCGCTGCGCAGGGCGAAGACGCCGCTCGTGCCGCCGTCGAGAATTATCGAATTGTCAGCCGCAGCGAAGCGGCGATCCGCTCAACCGCACAGTGCTGGCGCGAACGACTCTCGGTGATCTCGGTCCACACGCCGGAGCCCACCTTCGACGTGATGCTCAACAAGTGGTGTCTCTACCAGGCACTCGCCTGCCGCATGTGGGGACGCACCGCACTCTATCAGAGCAGCGGCGCCTTCGGCTTCCGTGATCAGCTTCAAGACTCGATGGCGTTCGTGTACGCCGAACCGGCACTCGCGCGCGAGCACATTCTTCGGGCGGCAAGCCGGCAATTCGTCGAGGGCGACGTCCAGCACTGGTGGCATCCGGACAGCGGGCGCGGGGTGCGCACGCGTTTCTCCGACGACCTCGCGTGGCTGCCCTATGTGGTCGATCAGTACGTGCACGTCACCGGCGACGCGACCGTTCTCGACGAGTCGGTGTCGTTCCTGACGATGCGGGCGCTCGAACCGAACGAGCACGAGGTCTACGATTTGCCGCGCGTCAGCGACGAGCGAGCGTCGGTGTACGACCATTGCCTCCGCGCGCTGCGGAAGGCGTCCACGTCCGGTGCTCATGGATTACCGCTGATGGGCATCGGCGACTGGAATGATGGAATGAACCGAGTCGGCGTCGAAGGACGTGGCGAGAGCGTGTGGCTGGCATGGTTCCTCATCGCGACGCTCCGTGCCTTTGCCGCTCACGCCGAGCAGCGACGAGACCTCTCGATTGCGGCCGAGCTGCGCGCGCGTGCCGATGCGTACGTGGGAGCGGTGGAAACGCACGGCTGGGATGGCGCTTGGTACCGGCGCGCCTACTTCGACGACGGAACGCCGTTAGGCTCTGGTGCCAGCGAAGAATGCCGCATCGACGCCATTGCGCAGAGCTGGAGCGTACTCTCTGGCGCCGGCGCGCCAGAGCGACAGGCCGAGGCGATGCGCGCGTTCGAGCAGAACCTCGTGCGCGACGATGCGCGCTTGCTCATGCTCCTCACCCCACCCTTCGACAAGACGACCCACGACCCGGGCTACATCAAGGGCTATGTGCCTGGCGTGCGCGAGAATGGAGCGCAGTACACTCATGGCGCGCTCTGGTCCGTCCTTGCCACGGCGCGTCGCGGCGAAGGCGATCGCGCGTTCGAATTGTTTCAAATGCTCAACCCACTGACGCACGCGTTGACGCGCGAGGACGTGGCGAGGTACAAGGTCGAGCCGTATGTCGTCGCCGCGGACGTCTACACGGCACCCGGACATCTTGGACGCGGCGGCTGGACGTGGTACACGGGCTCCGCGAGCTGGATGTATCGCGTCGGCCTCGAGGCGATCCTCGGATTCCAGAAGCGTGGCAATCAGCTGACCATTCGGCCGAGCGCGCCCGCGGCGTGGCGATCGTACACGATCACCTTCCGCCATGGACGCAGCGTCTATGACATCGTCGCGGAGAATCCAGGGGCGATCCGTGAAGGCGACGTCGAGCTCGAGGTCGATGGCCGCACTGTCGGCGGACATGTGATCGAGCTCCGTGACGATGGAACCCGGCACGACGTGCGCGTCCGGCCACGACGAACGTAGCCTAACGATTACCAAAGTAAGCGTCGACGCACCACGGTATCACCCGGCGGGTGAGGGCGTGCCGAGTCGTGGGCGTCGTGATGCCCTTCTGTTCGACGAGCTCGGTGAGTGCCACGATGACCTCACCTGACGATCGTCCGCGATCGCGCTCGGCACGAACGTAGGTGCACACACAATCGTGCACCGATTCTTCATCGAAGGGGCGTGCGTGGAGGGCGCTGACGATGACGGATCTGTAGTCGTCCGGCCGCGTCATCGGTTCGACACGATCATCGGTGGAGCAGGCGGCACCTTGCGGGGCGCATCGGCGCCGCCAACGACCTCGCCTCCCAGATAGCCGAAATACGCGTCCACGCACCAGAGAATGACCTGCCGCGTGATGAATTGCCGAACCAACGGCGGTTGCTCTGATGACTCCACAAGCTCGGTCAACGCGACAATGATGGACGCGGGCGACGTGCCCAGGTAGCGCTCCGATCTCACGTAGGTCCACACACCGCGACGCAGCGACTCATCGTCGATGGTCGTCTCGGCGAGCACGCTCGCGATCACGGCGAGGCCCTGTGCGTTGTCGAGCTCCCCTAACGTCAACTCTCCCGATTGAGCCGGTGCTGGCCGATCCATAATGCCTCCTCGCGAGCGCAGGGCGGGCTGGCCAGATGGCTCGGGTGTCGAGGCGCGAAAAAACGCGACAGGGATCGCCAAAGGGAGCAGCGTACGCGCCGCTCACCAGCTGTAAAAAGAATCTAATCAAAGGACCGCTCCGCCGGCGCGACTCGACGGGCACTGGATACACCCTATGACCCTCGCGATCGGCGCTGATGGCCTCCACCACCGCCCCCGCGGCTCCAGCCATCGAGCGCCGCGGTTTGACCAAACGGTTCGGCAGCACGCTCGCTCTCGACCATGTGAATCTCGTCGTCCAGCCGGGGATCGTCTTTGCCTTCTTAGGGCGCACCTTCTCTCGAATTCAATCAGCTTTGCGCCGAGCGAGATCCTGAGGATAAGGCGTCGTGTTGGAATCTCGGGATCCCTGAAAAGGCGTGAACGCCGGTTTCATGTGCGTCAATCTGCGGCCATCTGGGCCATCTGCGGCCTGGCGTTCACAACTGCAGAAGGCTCAATCAGGCCTCGATGACGAGAGGGCTCAATTGCGCACCCGAGTCGTGATGAATCCAATTCGAGTGGCCACGTCCTGCTCTCGACATCTCAGCTACAGTCCACTAGGCGGCATGAAATTGGCGCCTTTGGTTGATGCTATGACGACGCCA
>DATEGN010000513.1:0-11534 GCA_035280125.1 Gemmatimonadaceae bacterium
ACGCCGGCGGTGGCGTAGTCGCCGACTTTGCGCTCGAGCTTGAGATAGGCTCCGCCGCTCCGCTCCGAGGGCCTCGGGATCAGAATCTCGGTGAGAATCTCGTCCTCGTTCAACGCGGTGCTGAACAGACCAAGAAAAAAATCGCCCGCCGTGATCCTTCGCTGGCCGGATGGGCCCGTGGCGACAAACGATGCGCCGAGCGCGATCATCGTTGCCGGGTGATCGTTTCCCGGATCGCCGTGCGCGATGTTCCCGCACACCGTCGCGGAGTTCCGAACGAGCGGATCAGCGATCACCGCGGTAGTGTCCTCGAGTATCTGGTATCGTCGCCTAACGACTGGCGAGCCCTCGAGATCGGATTCGCGAGCGAGCGCCCCGATGTGCAGTGCGCCGTCTCGCTCATCGACGTAGCTCAGATCCGGAATACGATTGATGTCGACGATGAACGCCGGCTCGGCGAGTCTGAGCTTGAGCATCGGGATCAGACTCTGGCCGCCAGCCAGGATCTTGGCTTCGCCCGCGTGCATCTGGAGCAAATTGACTGCCTCGCCGAGAGTCGCGGGTGCGAGATAGTCGAAGGACGACGGAATCATTCGCGCCTCCTTTCACGTGACCCGGCGAGCACCGCGGAGCGCGATACCTCTGGCCACGAGCCACGATGTCCGCTAGAGTCACTCTGTGCAGGCTACCTGTCAATGAGTCCCTCGAAGACCCAAAAGGTGCCCGCGATGCTGCGCCCGTAGCTCAATTGGATAGAGCATCTGACTTCGGATCAGAAGGTTGGAGGTTCGAGCCCTTCCGGGCGCGCTCGCGTCGCTTGAACTGCGCTTGTCCGTGCGAGTCCGTGCACCGTTCTGCGTGAATCCGCGTTTGACGGAGGTGGACGATGTCGTTGCACATCGAAGAGACCTTCGAACTGCACGCGCCGGTCGAGCGCACCTGGCGCTACCTCGTCGACCCGCGCCAGGTGGTGAACTGTCTACCCGGGGCCGAGCTCACCGAAGTTCAGGACGCTGAGACGTACCTCGGCCGGGTTCGGGTGAAAGTCGGGCCAATCACCGCGGCATACGACGGGCGAGTGACGATCACCGGACGCGACGATACCGAGCATGTCGTGAGCATGGTCGGCGAGGGACGGGAGCGCACCGGCGCCGGGTCGGCCAAGATGACGATGACGAGCCGGCTAACGCCGCTCAATGGCGGCGCAACGCAAGTAAACGTCGTTGCCGACGTCGATGTCGTTGGCCGTGCGGCGCAGTTCGGGCGTGGTATGATCGAGTCCGTCAACAAGCAACTGTTTCGGCAGTTCACCGAGTGTATGCGCGGGACGCTCGAAGGACCGGAGCTGGCCGAGTTGCAGGCCGAGCCTCTCGCTCCCCTGCCGCCTACCACACCGACGACCGCGCGGATCGCAGGCGCAATCCCGGCGGTGCCGGCGCCGTCCGAGCCGGTCCGCGTTGTCCCGCTGGTGACGCGTGCTTTCGTGGACTGGCTACGACGACTCGGAGTGGCGCTGATCGGCCGGCCGCGGCACCCGTAGCTCCACGTACTGGCGCTCGGCCGCGGCGCGCTGTGCCGCTTCGATTATTTCGAGGGTCCTGACCGCATCGTTAGGGTCTACCGGCGGTGCCGAATTCTTTCGCAGCGCCGTGGCGACGCTGGTATAAAAGTCTTGATAGGATCCGGGCACGGTCTCGACTCGTCTGACGTCATCGCCGGTGCCAATGGTGCCCCAGCGCTCGCTCGGCTCCTCCCCCCATCCAGGTCGATCGGGCCGCTCGCCGCGCTTCAAAGCCTCTTCCTGTACGTCGGGTCCGAACTTCAGGTAGGCGGCGCGAGTTCCCATGACGTGAAAGCGCGGACCCGGCTGCGCGGAGAGGACGGTCATGGTCAGATGCGAGCGCGCGCCCGACGAGTGGGTGAGCGCGACGAACGTATCGTCATCCACAGACATCGCCTTTCGCCGGCAATCCAGTTCGGCGTAAACCCCAACGACGGGCCCAAGGAGCAGCAGCGCCTGATCGATGAGGTGACTTCCCAGATCGTAGAGTAGACCGCCGGCTTCCGCGGGATCGCCGCGCTCGCGCCAGCCCCCCTTCGGGAGCGGACGCCATCGATCGAAGCGCGATACGAGTCGGAACACCGTGCCGAGCTGTCCATCGGCAATGAGCTGCCTAACGGTCAAGAAATCGCTGTCCCAGCGGCGATTCTGGAAGACCGTGAGCAGGCGGTCGCGCTTGCGAGCTTCGTCGATGAGTGCCCGGGCTTCGGCGGCCGTTGGCGCGAAGGGCTTGTCAACGACCACGGGCAACTCAGCGGCGAGCGCCGCGCGCGCGAGCGGCACATGTGTCTTGTTGGGAGTCGCGACGACGACGAGATCCAATGCGCGCGCCATGGCCCACAGGTTATCCACGCTCTCGAGGACGCGAGCGCTCGGATGATCGTGCGCCGCTTTCATGCGCCGCTCTGGATCGGAGGTTACGATCGCAGCCAGCTTCAAAGCCGGCGACGAGGCAATGAGCGGCGCATGAAACACCGAACCGGCCAAACCGTAGCCGATCAATCCGACCCGAACGGGAGACCCGGGGACAACGGGAGGCGGCGCTGGCATACGGAAAACGTGCGCCTTCATAGGGTCACACGTCTAGAGGCTCGCGTCGCAGACGTCGCCTGGCGTCGCTGCGTGGCTGGCGATCAATTCAGATGCTGATGCTGCCGCCCGCTAACACCAGCTCACCGTTGCGTGTCTTTGTCATGGATCGCATGACCCATGACCGCGACCCCATCGCTCAGCAGGCGCTCCGGAACGAAGCGATCTCGGACGCCGAGCTTGTGGGCCGCGCACGTGCCAACGATCGCGCTGCGTTCGAAGTGCTCGTGCGGCGGCATTATCGGGCAGCATTTGCTGTCGCGCTCGCGCACGTCCGGACGCGTGCGGACGCGGAGGATGTTTGCCATGACGCCTTCATTCGTGCCGCCGAGCGACTCGAGAGCTGTCGCAATCCGGATCGTTTTCTCCAGTGGCTGTGCGCCATCGTGCGAAATCACGGGCGGAATGTGTCCGCTCGCGGCGTTTTCCGACGCGCCGTCGAGTTGGTCCACGCGACCGCTGCAAGCGACGACGATCCAGAGCGCGCACTGGAAGTGAAGGACCTCGGCAACCGTTTGGAGTCGGCATTGAGATGCCTCAGCAGCGTTCAGCGCGAGACACTCCTCTTGCATGATCTTCACGGCTGCACACACGAAGACATTGCCGGCATAATCGGAACGTCACCAGGAATGTCGCGCCAGCATCTCTTCAAGGCGCGCCGTCGGTTGCGCGCAGTGCTGGGTGAGCATGCTACCTCGGAGTACTTCAATGAGTGATCGGCCAATTGACCTTTCTTCGCTCGATCCCACGCGGGATGCGGCGGTCTTTCACCAGCGGTCGCGCGCGCTCGCCAACGAAGCTATGTCGGCGCGACAGGCGGCCCGCCCCGACGTCTTCTCCGATCTTGCGCGATGGACTCGCCCTGCGCTTGCAGCCGCCGTCGTGATCGCCGCGGGTGCCACCTTCGCTCTCGTCTCGGTGCATGCGCCGAAGGCTGCGCCGGAGCCCACGATCGACGTCGTCGGAATCCCCAGCGCGGTCATCGAGTGGACGCGCGCCAACTATCATCCGTCGCCACTCGAGGTCGTCGCAGTTCTGGGCCACGATGCAGGCACAGCCCAATGAGTACCACCGCGGAAGGTATGGGCGGGGCGGGCGGAGCTTCACGCCGGCGCGGTGTGCTTCTTCTCCTCGCGATGTTCGTCGCGGGCGGGCTCGCCGGTGCGGCGATCGACCGCGCGTATAGCGTTAGGCACCGTAGCACGCAGGCAAACAACGAGGCGGCTCAACTCGCGGCGCGACGAGAGACGGAACGCCGCACCTTGAGCGGTCGGCAGGTCGAGATTCCGTTCGCTCTGGCGCGGCTGGATCTGACGCCGCAGCAGGAGGAACAGATTCGGCGGATCGTGCTGCGGATACGGCCGAGGACGGATTCACTGTGGAATGCCGTGCGGCCGCGCGCCCAGGCGCTCGAGTCGCAGGTGTTTCAGGAATCCTTGTGCGTGTTGACACCACAACAGATCGATCACTACAAGGACTATCAACGCGCGGCCGACTTTCCGCCGGCGATCACCACCGAACGGCTTCGACTGGTCACGACCGGGACCTGCCCGAGCGTCTCGCCATAAATCGATAACACGAAGCCGGTGTGCTGTGTCAGGTGAGCAGCGGGATAACAAATCACGCTTCTCTCATCCTGATTCCTATGCGCGCAGCAACGTTCGGAATCGTTCTGCTCGTTATGCATGTCGCCGCGCTCCGTCCGGTTGCGGCACAGGGCAGACACGACATCATTCGCGGCCGAGTGACGGCGGATAGTGGACGCATCGTCAGCGGAGCTGACGTCGTCGTCACTCGTGTCGCTGACCGATCGAGCAAGGCCACACGCAGCGACACCGCCGGCGCCTTTCTCATCGACTGGCCCGACGGGACTGGCGAATATGTCGTCAATGTCACGGCACCGGGCTACCGCTCGTTCGCCGCGCGTGTCGTGCGCTCCGGCAACGATTCCGTGCTCGTCGCAGACATTCGACTTTCACGAACGACCCAGCGGCTTGCGGCGGTGGTGACGCAAGCGCAGCGACCGATTCCCGACCGAGATCCGAATGCGTTCAATATCGGAGCAAGCGAGGCATCGACGATTCCGATCAACGCGGCGCGACGATTGCCCCCCGACCAGGCAGGCGACCTCGCTGCGATCGCCGCGATGCTGCCCGGCGTTACGCCGACCGCGGGCGGAATCTCGGTGCTCGGACTCGCACCGGGTCAGAATCAGATAACGCTAAACGGGATGGTATTCGCCGGCGCCGACATTCCGCGCGACGCGCAGATGCGCGTGCGTGTGCAGGTGTCGTCGTACGACCCCGCCAATGGCTGGTTCAGCGGCGCTCAGACGGCCGTCGATCTGGCGCTCGGTAGTCAGTTCACGACGAGGACCTTTCGCGTCACCGGCGATTCCCCGGCACTGCAATACACCGACCCAGTTTCGGCGCGATCTGGTCAACGATTCAGCACTGTGAATGCGAGCATGGGCGGCGCGGGGCAACTCGTCGACGATCGATGGGCGTACAACTTCGGCGTCCAGGGCGGCCGCAAGACGGTCGACCAGGCGTCGCTGCTCAATGCAGATGCCGATTTGCTGCAACACGCTGGCCTCTCGCCTGATTCAGCCGCACGATTCCTGACGTTGCTGCGGCAGGATGGTATTCCGACGAGTCTCGCCGGCCTCCCACGCTCCTCGATCAATGATGACATTTCGCTCATCGGCCGAATCGACCACGCGCCGTACGACTGGACCAAGGGGACGTACAGCCGATTCACGTATGGCTTGCTCGCGTACGGCAAGGTGGACCGGACGCAAGCGCAAGGGTTCACGCCCCTCACCATTCCAGCGCATGCGGGTTCGGCCTCGCAGTCGATCGGATCGCTCGACGCGCTCACGAGCTTTCTGTTTGGCCACGACTATCTCGCCGATTTGCGAACAGGCCTGACGCTGACGCGCAACGTCACTGATCCGTATCTGTCGCTGCCCGATGGCCGCACGCTAGTCGTGTCCACATTTCCTGATCAAACACAAGGCACGTCGACGCTTCTCTTCGGCGGCAACGGCGCGATGTCGACCAACGTTCGCGCCTGGCGCTGGGAGACAAGGGGCGAGCTGCAATTGTATCCGCCCAGCCGAGCGACGCACCGTGTGAAGTTCACGGGGGACGCGCGCTACGATGCGTACGCTCAGGACCTTTTCGGTAATCGATTCGGCACGTTCTCGTACGCCTCGCTCGCCGATCTTGCCGCCAACCAACCGGCATCATTCACGCGCACGCTCGACGCGCCGACGCGCCGGGGCGGCGAGTGGAACGGCTTTGGCGCGCTCGGCGATCTGTGGCGCGTGTCGCAGCATTTGCAGGTGATCTACGGCGCGCGCGTCGATGCGAACATGTTCACGAGCGCGCCCGCATTCAATCCAGCGCTCTTTCAATCGCTAGGCGTTCGCACCGACCGCGCACCGAACGGCATCGGCGTGAGTCCGCGGCTCGGCTTCACCTGGCAGAGTAGCGGGAAGACAATTCGCGGAGGCGTCGGCGAATTCCGCAACCTCGTCGACGCGAGTCTCCTCGCCGCGCCCTCCGTCTCCACAGCGCTTCCAGGATCGCTGAATCGCGTGACCTGCATTGGCTCGGCCGTTCCCACTCCAGACTGGACGAGCTTCGCGAACGATCCGTCGACGATCCCGACGCAGTGTGCTCCTGGTAGCCCGGCATACGTGGATGCGGCGCCTGACGTGCAAGTCGTCGATCCTCGTTTTCGGCCGCAGCAGAGCTGGCGCGCCAACTTCGGCGGCAGCTCGAGTGCGCTAAAGAATGTGTATTCGATCGAAGGGGTGCTGTCGCTCAACCGCGACCAGCCTGGAGTCTATGATCGGAATTTCAGCGGCGTACCGCGCTTTTTTACCTCCGACGAAGGCCGTCCCGTCTTCGTCGGCGCGTCGAGCATCGTCGCGACGAACGGCGTGCTCGCGCCGCCCGATGCGCGCACGTCACCGGCGTTCGGGCGCGTAGTCAGCACCGTGTCCGATCTCTCGTCCGTGAGCGAGCAGCTCGTGATGACGCTGCGGCCCTACGTGCCAACGCACCTTCGCCCCTATCTCGGTGATCCGACGTTCGCGTACACGCTCACCGACATCCGCGCGCGCCAACGCGGCTTCGATGGCGCGACATTCGGTGACCCGACTGCCACCGAATGGGCGCGCGGTGATCTCGATTCTCGCCATCAAATCGTTGGGCAGCTGGTGTTTCGTCCGATGGGAGACGGACGAGCGCTGCTCTTTTTGTATGGCCGCCTGCTCTCCGGCCTGCCGTATACGCCGCTCGTTGGGAACGACGTGAACGGTGACGGTCTTGCCAACGATCGCGCCTTCATCTTCAATCCCGCAATGGTCTCGGATCCGTCGCTCGCGGCCGGTATGCGATCACTCCTCGCGACGGCAACGCCGAGCGTTCGCCATTGCATACTCTCTCAACTTGGTACGCCCGCCGGGCGCAATAGCTGCGAAGGGCCGTGGACCACCGCGCTCAATGCCAGCCTGCGCCTGAGCGGCGAGCAACTTCTGCATACACCGCGCTTGGACGTCACGATCAATCTCGCCAATCCACTCGGCGGATTGGATCAACTCCTGCACGGTCAGAACAATCTGCACGGCTGGGGCGCTCCCGCGCTTCCCGATCGAACGTTGTATAGCGTTCGTGGCTTCGACGCATCCACGAATCGCTTCCTCTACGACGTGAACCAGCGTTTCGGCAGCACGCGCCCATCGAGCAACACGCTACGTGCCCCGTTCCGCCTAACGTTGGACGTCAGCTTCGACGTAGCGCGAGCGATTCCCGAGCAGCAACTCGAGCGCTGGTTGCGCCCTGGTCGCAATGGACGTCCTGGTGATCGCCCGACGGCGGGGGATCTCTTCAAGCGGTTTCAGCGAACCGTACCCGACCCTTACGCCGAAGTGCTCGCCCAATCGGACTCACTGCTGATCTCGGATTCGCAGGTTTCGGCGCTGCAACAAGCCCAGAATCGCTATCGTGCGCACGTCGATTCGCTCTGGCGCGACCTGGCTGACGACATCGCCGCTCTCGCAGACCATTACGATCTCGATGCGGCATCGCGCCGTGTCGACGCGACTACCGACATGGCGTGGGAGTTCTCGCGACGCGACGTGCAGGAGCAGATGACGCGCATCCTCGCGCCCGCACAGGCGACGCAACTGAGCGGATGGGCTGGCATTCTATTCCGTGCGCAAAATCACCTGCACATTCGGCTCGCGAACTGATGCGAACGGCATTCCTGCTTTCGCGCGCGCCGTTCATCGCTGCGTCTTTCATGATCGAGACGGCATGCCTCGGGGCGCAGCAGCCAGTCGGCGTCGCCTCGGACACGAGCGTCGTCGGAGCCTACGACTTCTGGTTTACGCCCGGCAACAATGAGCCGATCAGCGGACGGCTCGTGCTTTCGCGACGGCTGGGCCATTTCACGGCGATCGTCACGAGTCCGAAATTGTCCGAGCCCGAGCCGGCGGATTCGGTGAGCGTGACCAATGGCACTGTGTTTCTCTCGTTTTTCGCCGGTCAATTCACGTTCACATTCCGAGTATCGGGAGACACGATATCCGACAGCCGCTTCACGAAATCGATCCGCGGCGTCAGTGAAGAAGGTCGGCTCGATCTCAAGCGTGGCCCGCCCGGACGCCGAGAGTAGCAAGGGAATGGTTGCGAGCGTCATGATTTGATCCGATTTCGCGCGGCACATCAGCGCATGTTGGGGCACTCGATCCTGAGGAGATCATGCCCTATACGCTGTGGTCACGTGGAATACTCATCGGCGCAACCGATTTTGCCCTGGGAGAGCACGACGGCCGACATCTCGCGGGAGTGTTTCAACCTGCTGAGAGTGGGTTGATGCTGCTACCGGCGCTGACGGCGATGGCGCCCGCGCTCTTCGATCTCAACGCTCGAATCAAGGCCGAGCACCTCACCGAGGAGGACGTCGATGAAGATCCTAACCGCTTCTTGGAGGTGTTCGAGAATTCACCTGAAGGGAAGCGCGTGATCGCGAGTTGCAAAGAAGTCGAGAGGCTCGAGCTCCACGCGCCTGACGGCGAGTTGGTGGTGTTCGAGTCGATTCTCGTGAGTGATCTGCTCGAGATGAAGCGATTTGGCTTTCGCACGACTCCGCTCAGGCGAGGACGTCGCAAACGCGACCAGCCGGCAGACCCGATTCGCTATCTCATCTCCACGACGCTCGCGCCGCCTGAGGGAGTGTTTTTTGCCTAACGACGACACGTGCCGAGGCCGAGAGAGTCCGCGACGGACCGGTTTGTGACGACTAGGCGCTGCGCTCCACGCCCGTGGACCACGGCCGTTTGGCGAACCGAGCGCGCGCCAGCTCGGCTATTCGTTCGCGAAGCTCACGCGAGGGTGCTTCCACGCTGTACAGAATCGCGAGTGCGCACCCGAAGAGCGTGCGATCGAGCAAGCACCAGGGTCTCAGCTCATGTCCTTCGATCGTGAGCGTCGCTTGCGCGCTGGGAAGTGTCACTTCTTGAATGCCATGTTCGGCGGTATACACCCAGCATTCGGAGACGGCCGATTGTGACTCGCGTCGTAGTTGTGCGCGCAGCGTATTGGATAAGTCCATGATCATGCCTCGGTGTAGCCGACATCACTCCTTCTCTCCGAGTATCGGCTGAGGCGCGAATTCGTGCAGGTCCGGTATCATGTTTGCACCCCGTCGGTCCGTTCCTGAATGCAGGGATCCGACCGGGAGGTGTCATGGCAGCAAAGCGAAGTCACCGCAAATCGAGCGGCAAGAAATACGGACGTCGTGCGAGCAAGAGCGTCGAGAGCGCGATGCGTCGGCGCAAACACGGGACGCTCAAGCGTGGCAAGAGTGGTCACGGGGGTAAAGTCACGAGCCGCAAGCAGGCGATCGCCATCGGACTTTCCGAGGCGCGGAAAAAGGGCGCGAAGGTTCCGTCCAAGCGAACGTCGCGCAAGCGATCATCGCATAAGAGCTCGTCGCACAAACGGTCGTCACACAAGCGCTCGTAGGCGTGCGTCGATCGCTGCTCAGTTCGCGATCGGCCGATGCCAGCACACGCCATTGTGAACGCATAGTCCATCGGCCATAACGAGTCCATCGGCACTTAGGCTCATTGTGCGGCCCCTCGCCCGCGATTTGCGTTCGCGGCGCTCAAGGGCGTCGGCTCGTGTGGAAATGGGAAGGGTGAGCGACGCACTCACTCAGGGGAGGGGAGGCGTTATGCGGAGGTACGTGCTGGCGTCCCTCGCGATGCTACTCATCGCGTGTGGCGGCGATAAGGCTGTTGGTCCCGAAACAATTGCAGGCACTTACACGCTTCAAACGGTGAACGGGAACAAGGTGCCCGCAGCGTTCTATCAGGATTCACTGGAGCGAGACGAGTTCATCAGCGGCAATGTCGTCCTCGCTGATGACCACAGTTGGAGTGGGCAGCTCGGCCTTCGCGGAACGGACCTAACGACAAACCAGCCGTACATCAACATTACGGCGCCAGTCGGTGGCACGTTCTCGTTGAAGGGTGGTCAGATTACACTTTCAGATGTTTTCAACGGCCTCGTATTTACTGGGACCGTTGGCGGCGGAACGCTCTCGATCGGCACCGACATCGGGGCCGGCGCGACGACAGCGCTGGTGTTCCAGAAGTAGTCGTGTTGTGGTCCGCCTTGTTTGGAGTTCCAGAAATCTCAAGTCCTTGCGGCTTTAACCCCAAACGGAGCTGAACAAAACTGGAACACGGCCAATCCTCTGTGTGCCGTTAGGTCAGCGGTTTCAGCGCCGCGTCAGTTGGTTTCGGCAGCCGCCGATCCTCAGACCTGCGCACAGATTCGAAATTCCCGAAGAACGCATTGGGTTCTTCGGGATTGCGGGAAGTTTGACATTCGAGGGGCCGCTGAAACCGCTGAAAGGCGCTGAAGCTGCTGACAAAACGGCGATCTTCGATCTGTCATCCTGAGCGACCCGAAGGATCTCGCGCGTGTTGCTGGTGACCAAGTTATTTAAGGACAGTGGATCCTTCATCGTCGACTTTACCCTCGAGCGCAGCGACGGGCTCGTCGGGATGGCGCCGCTTTTTTGTCAGCGGCTTCACCCGCGACCGTGCCGGCGACCACGCGTCGGCTCGAGCAATTCTGGACAGCACCCCACAACGCGTTCGCATGGCTCGCTACCGTCGATCATAAGAAGCTCGGCATTCGCTACATCGTTACCGCCTTCGCGTTCTTCACGCGCCGGCACGCTGCCAAACTCGTTAGGCGCTCTGGAAGGGTGGATCAGCAACGCTCCGGCGATCAAACCGGGCACGCAAATGCCAAAGATCACCGAGTATACGGGTCGCGAGGTACGCGCCTTGGCGGCGTACGTGTACAGCCTGAAGTAACGATGAAGTGATCTGATCTGGCATCGAAGGTGCCAAATTACACGTCGTGGCCGCGCATCTGGTTGGGCTCGTAGAACAATACGGTTACGCATTGATCGCGCTCTTCCTCGTTGGTGAAGGGCTCGCGATCCCATTTCCGACCGATACCACCGTCGTTACTGCTTCGGCACTCGCGGCGCGCGGGCATTTGTCGCTTGCGCTCGTTTTCATCGTCTCGACGCTTTCGACGACTGCCGGGACGACGGCCGCATACTACCTCGGCCGCACCGGTTCGACGTTCATCTCGCGGCGCGCCCACGGCGGCAGTAAGGCACTCGCGCACGCCCATCGATTCTTCGAGCGACACGGCACCAGTGCCGTGCTTTTCGGCCGCTTCGTGCCCGTTGTGCGAATGCTGATTTCGGTTGTCGCCGGTGTCTCACAGATGGAGGCGCGGCGCTTTACCCTTTACAACCTCGCCGGCGCGGCGATCTGGGC
>DATEGN010000514.1:0-9122 GCA_035280125.1 Gemmatimonadaceae bacterium
AAAGGGACGCCTGTCGGCGTCCCTTTCTCTCCTCCCCATCTCACCCCACTACACTCCCTCACTCCCCACCCACACCCCACCGATCAGCCGAACCACTCCCGTGGGCATTCTCGCTGCTGTCGTGCGGCATCGATCACCCACTGCTGCGTGTGCGCGTCCACCACCTCCGAAGCGACCTTGTTGAACCAGTCCCCGGCCGCCTTCGCGTCTCCCACTCGCCGCCACAACTCGCCGACGAGATAGGTGAGTACCGCCCTCTCATCCCGCGCCACGCCATCGAAGCTCTGTAACGCTTCCTCGAACTTCCACGCTGCCTTACGACGGAAGAACCGCTCCGCCTCGATGTCTCCCTCGTCCACACAGCACCACGCTGCACGCAGCAGCAAATCCGCAACGTGCCGAGGCTCCAGCCCCTGCCAGTCGGCGACCTTTGCCGCCGCCTCGTACTTTTCCGAGCCCGAGACAGGGCCTGTTGCAATCGCCGGTGCGAGCTCGTTCCACACGCGCTCCTTGAGCACTGGTGAAACGTCTGCGTCTTCGGTGAAATCGCGCTCGGATCCCGAATAGCCGCAGCGGCTGCAGGTGTGAATCAGATACGGCAGCGGCTGTGTGCCTGCGGCCCGCTCATGGAAATCAGTGCGCTTGCCTCCGAACGAATTCGTCGACACAACCGCCTGCGATCGAAACCGATTTTCGCAGATGGGGCACTGCAAGTCGATTTGCTGAAGCGTCGTCATGGTGCATCTCCAACCATGTGTAGCGTGCTGCTATTGGCTCGAAAGGGAAGAAGCGTGCCAAGTCCAGAGCGAGTTCCCGACAGCTCGTAGCGCGATGTATTTCCACTCCTTGCGACCGCTGTGCGGCGCACTCGACCACGCTGCTATCACTCCTCATCACTCTTGTTCCCCATTCAGGCCACCACTATCATTTCCGCGTCCTTCGTGCCGTCGCGCCGCCTTCCTGCGCTCTGGTCGAGATGCTGATCAATCTGCTGCCCGACTTCTTTTCTGTTCTCGATAGCACCGACCGAGCCGCCGCCTACGACCGCTACTTTGCCGCGCATCGGCGCGTCCTCGAGGCGTACTGGAACAACTACGTCATCGATCCCGACGGCCCGCACTTTCGAGATGTCGTAAACGGGGCGGTGTACGCGGAGCGCCGCGATCTTCGGGCAATGCTCGGTCGAACTGACGTCGTGTCGCTGGCTCGTAATGCCGAAGAGCGCTGCGCCGCTCTCCTCGACACGGATGTCGACGTCGATGTGGTGCTCATGATCGGCGTCGGCGCGGCGAACGCCGGCGAGCTCGTGGTCGGCGGACGTGGGATTGTCTTTTTGTGTCTCGAGCACTTCACCGGCGTGCTAAACGAGGAAACTGATGGACTCGGGCTCGATCCCGAGCTCATCCCGCTCTGGCTCGCGCACGAGTACGCGCACGCCATACGCTACACGTCCCCAACGAGCCGAAGTGCCTTACGAGAATTCGTCGCGAACGCGAACGGTGATTACTCCTATTGGGAATCGGGACGCCGTGTGATGTTGCGCGAGCTGCTCATGAATGAGGGCCTGGCGGTTCACACGTCGCGCGCGATCAGTCCGGGGCATGCGGCCTGGGAGTACTTTGGCTACGAGCGTCGTCAGTATGCGCGCATTCGCGAGCTCGAGCCGATCATCGCGCGCGCTGTCGCACCCGATCTGGATCAGGCCGCGCTTGGGCTTCGGCTTCGCTATCTCTCGGGCGGGATGAGCGATGAAGCACGCACGGTCGATGGACGCTACCTGTTGCCGGAGCGGAGCGGCTACTTTCTTGGCGCGCGTCTCGTCGAGGCGGGTATTGATGCCCGCGGGCTCGCGTGGGCGGTTCGCGCGAGCGATCTCGAGCTGTCGGCGTACGCGCACCGCGCCGCCGTCAGTGCGTGAACGGTCATTTCCCGACACAAAAGCGCCGAAAGACTTCGTCGAGCACGTGTTCGGTGTCGATGCTTCCGATCAGATCGCGCAACGCATCACCGGCCGCATGCAAATGCACCGCGGCAATCGTTGCGGGGAGCTCATCCTCTCGCCAGGCGCGGCGAAATGCCTGGAGCTCGGCGAGTGCGTGCTCGACTGCGTGTTGATGGCGTGCCTGGGTCAGCACCGGCGCATCGAGCTCGGGAAGGCCAACCGCGTGGTCGAGCACTTCCTCGATTGTCGCGAGGAGTCGCTGCACGCCCGCGCCAGTCTCCGCGCTGACCTCGATCGCCGCGGCCGAGTCGAGCTCGCTGCCTAACGCCGCAACGTCGATTGCCTCGTTCCGTGACAGGTCACACTTGGTGAGAATCGCGATGAGCGGACTCTCGTCAGTCCCGGCGTGGCGCTGAGCCGCCCTGACACTCGCCGCCGCGTCGCGCAACGACCGTTCGTCGTCGCCACAGCACAGCACGACAGCGGCTCGAGCGAGATAGGATTCGCTCACCTCGATCCCCAGGCGCTCGACCGGGTCCGCCGTGGTGCGGAGGCCGGCGGTGTCCACCGCTCGAATCGGCCACGGATCGGCGTCGATCACCGCTTCGAGCGCGTCGCGGGTCGTGCCCGGGATGGCCGTGACGATTGCGCGACTGCGGCCGATGAGCGCGTTGAACAAGGACGACTTTCCCACGTTAGGCGCGCCGGCGAGCACGGCCAGGGCACCCTCGCGCACCAGCTCTCCACCGCGCGCGGTCGCGAGCAGTCCTCGTAAGGCAGTCTCCAGGGTCTCGAGCGCCGAGAGGGTCCGCGCCGGCGCGATGGGCCCATCGTCCTCCTCGGGGAAATCGATGTCGTACGCGATCAGCGCTTCGATCTCGACGACCTTGTCGCGGAGTGCCGTGATGCGGCGTGAGAGCCCGCCATCGAGTTGTTGCAGAGCCACCCGTTGCGCGGCGCGAGACCCCGCGGCGATGAGATCGGCGCTCGCCTCGGCTTGAAGGATGTCCAATTTCCCGTTGAGCACCGCTCGGCGCGTGAACTCTCCCGGTGCCGCCATACGCGCTCCGCGGGCGATTACGGCGGCGACGACCGTCGTCGGTACCACGAGGCCGCCATGCGTCGAGATCTCGAGCGCGTCCTCGCCCGTGAACGAGGACGGGGCATCATAGCGCACTACCACAACCTGATCGAGCGTCTGTCCGAGCTCGTCGAGCACCTGACTCAACACGGCAGTACGAGGCCGGCGTGGCCAACTCGAGAGTAACACGCGGCCGATCTCGTGCGAGCTCGGGCCGCTGATCCGAACGATGCTGAGTGCGCCCCGTCCGGGCGGCGTCGCGATGGCGACGATCGTGTCCGCCGCGCCCGGCAATGCTGACGCCGGCGCGAGTGTGCTCATCGCGGCGCGCGCGGCTCGGGATCGACGTGGGCTCGGTCGCCGGCGGAGAATTCGCCGACGTCGTTGAACGCGCGGTCGGCGGCGCGTCGCATCGGTTGCTCGGCGTCGGTTTCGCGTTCGCGCTTCAGCTCGAGCGTTTCACCTGGCTGGAGAATGCGAACCGCCGCGCGAAGGTCGTGGTGCGACTCGAGGTGCTCGACGAGTCGATTGATCGCATCGTGGGCGCGGGCCGTGATGTGGTGGAAGGTCCCCCAGTGGTACGGAACGAACACACGTCCGCGGAGTCGCTCGAATAGCGTCAAGGCGTCGTCGTGCGTGAGGTGTCCACGGCGAAATCCCGTGAGCTTCCACCACGGGGCATACCCGATCGGCAGCAGGGCGACGTCGAGCCGGCGGCCGCTCGGCAGGAGCTTCTCGTGCACGAGCTCGTGCGTGTCAGGCATGAGCGCCGTATCGCCGGCAAAGAAGCACGTCTCGTCGCCGTTATCCAGGAGATACATGTTGGCGGCGCCGCGCCAACGATCGAAGCCGTACCGATTGCCGTGATGTGTCGCGATCGCCGCGTGGACCTCGACGTCGGCAACTCGTACGGTGCGTCCTGGCGCGAGATCCTCGGCGTGCTGATAGCCGCGGCGCCGGAGCCACTTCGCGATCACGGGCGGGGCGTACAGTGGAATGTCGCGCGGTAGCGCCTCGAGCGACGCGAAGGACAGATGATCCGCATGCGCGTGCGTGAGCAGGAGCGCGTCGAGGTGCGGAAGGCGGTCGATCGGTATACCCGGAGGAGACACGCGCGGAAGAAATCCGCCGAGCTTGCGATCGAAGTTTGGATCGGTCAGCAGCCTAACGGTTCCGATCTCGACCAAGAGCGTCGCGTGTCCGATGTAGGTGACCTTCACCGGCTCTCCTATGGCGCGCGAAGCGCGTCGCGCGACTCAGGTCGTCGCGCGACGGCTCCGCAACGGTGCGGGTGCGGGAGGGGGCGCCGGCGGCGCCGCTTTCATTCGCTCACGAGTGATCATCCATTGCTGCGGCAACGCGGCGATGTTCTGCACGGCGTAATAGAGGTTGAGTCCGGAAGCGAACTTCCAGAGCACCGCCGTCATCACCGCCGGCATCATATAGCTCATCATTTTCGTCTGCGGATTTGGCGGTGCCGCCCGCATGCCGATCCACGACAGGAGGAACATCGTGGCGCCCATCAGAACGGGCGTGATGTAGTACGGATCATGGAGTGACAAGTCCGGCAGCCAGAGGAAGCTCACGCCACGAAACTCAATCGTGTTCTGGAACACGAAGAACAGCGCGAACAGTACCGGCATCGGCAGGAGCATCGGCAAACAGCCCATGATCGGGCTGAACGGACTCATCCCGTGCTGCTGGTAGAGTTTGACCAGGGCCTCGCGCTGCTTCTCGGGATCGTTCTTGTAGCGCTTTTGAACTTCGGCGAGCTCGGGTTGAATGCGTTGCATCTTGAGGCTCGAGCGCATCGCACTCTGGTTCAGAGGCCAGAGCAGGAGTCGGACGCCAACGCCGAAGATGATCAACACCCAGCCATACGAGACGTTGAATGTGTTCCGAATCCAAAGGAGGATTCGCATGCAGACAGCCGCGAACGGCTGAACGCCGGGAATCCAACCGCCGTACGGGTTCACATTCTCGAGATCGTGACCCACGGTGTGCAGCTGAGCCCACGATTGCGGGCCGGCGTACAGATCGAATCCGAATCGGCCGTCACGAATTGGAAGCACCGCCGTCGCACTCGCGGTCGGCGCGAGTCGGCCAACGCGCTGGCCGCCCTGCATTCGGAGGGCGAGAAACTGGTTGGGAGTCGGCGCAATGAGCGCGATAAGGAAGTACTTATTTCGAGCCGCGACCCAGGTCATCGGCCCGCTGTCGGTGCGCACGATCGCGGGCTCGAGTTTCGTAAAGGCAACGCTCTTCACGTCCTCGTGCTCGAGCTTGTAGCCATAGGCGAGGTGCCGCTGGTCGTCGAGCGTATCGGATTCCTGTGAGAGCAGCGTCGTTGGCAGGTCGACGAGGAGCTGCGCGGCTGCGCCTTCGATCTGCCCGCTGACATGGGCGACGTAGCCGTCATTAGCAACTTGATAATGCAGGCTGATCGGGACCGGACCGGTGCTCGTGAACGTCATGGCGTCGCCAGCGTGCTCGGCCCGGAAGGGAATCGTGTCGAGCGCGACCGTGTCGGCGCCGCGAACGATCCGATAGCGAAGCAGGCCTGGCGTGGCCATCGCCACGTTGCCGCTCGCGATGAGCGCCTTTGGCTGAGATACGGTGGTCGGTCCCAGATTTCGATACGCACTCAGGACGACTCTCTGCGGCGCGGCGCCGCTGGTTCCAAATGTGTAATGCGTTTTTCCGAAATCGACCGCGGTCGTGTCGCTTGTCCGGGGCGCGGGACTGGGGGCGGCGGCGCCAACGACCGGAACCGCGCCGGCTGGCGCGGTGGCTGACGGTGTCGCGGGCGCACTCGCAGGAGCAGCCGCGGTCGTCGTGTCTGGAGCCGGTACCGCCGGCTGTCCTCTTCCCCTAAAAAAGAACAATGGGGCGAAGATGACCAGCGCACTCAGTACCACGGCTAGGAGCGTTCTTCTATCCATGCAGGCAAGTGCCTCTCGTCGAAACGGCTACGGAACGGGATCATACCCGCCCGGGCGGAATGGGTGGCATCGAGCAATACGTCGAATTGCCAGCCAGGATCCGCGCTTCGCACCATGCTTTTCGATCGCCTCGATCGCATAGGCTGAGCAACTCGGAAAATAGCGACACGATGCCGGCAGCAACTGACCGAGGCTCACCTGGTAGCCCCGAATGGCAAGAATGCAAAGGGTTCGCACGGGAAGATCCGCGCTATTGAGTGCTGGATGAGCCTGAGACGTCCTCCGATTTGGCTTTCCTGGAGGACGCGCCGTTCAAGCGCAGAAGTCGCGCCGACAGCGACTCGAATTCGGTGCGCATCGACTGGAACGAGGCCATGTACGCTGCGGGGAGCGTACGCATAACGATATCCATACTCGATCCTGCCCTCGTCGCGCGAAGTGCCGTCAGAGTGGTGAGTCGTGCCAGCTCACGCAGCGTTCGCTTCAGTCGGTTGCGACGAACAGCGGAATGCCCGTGCTTGGGAACGACGAAACCTATACGGCTCTCGTCGCGAGAGGTGACGGCCACGCGTACATCGAGCAGGGCCGTGCGGAGACGCGTTCCCTCGCGCGCGATTGATTGCAAATCGGCGCCGCGAGTGATCCGCTGGCGCCGTGTGAAGCGTTGGGTTTCGCTCTTCGACGACGAATCAGGCGCCGGCGTACTTGGACGGGAGCTGTACGGTAAGTCGTTTTCGCCCCTTTTTGCGGCGACGGCTGAGAACTTCGCGTCCCCATTTCGTCGACATTCGCTCGCGGAAACCATGCGTGCGAATGCGTCGCTTGTTGCGGGGACGATATGTTGGCTTGCCCATGATAACTCCGGAGATGCGATCGTTGTTGTACCCGCTGATACACGGGCGAGGCCAAAATGCTTTGCTCCCAGTCCGCGCTTGGCGCGTGGAGCAGGAGCGCGCGCAACGCGCGTGCGACTCCCAATAAGCTTGGTCGCGAGCGCAAGCGAGCGACCGGTAAACGTATCTGGCACACTGACATTGGGTCAAGGCGTGTTCCAAAGGCCAGCGTGCGCGTGGCCCACGCCGATACGCACCAATTGCAATTTCCCTTTGGCGGGTCTAGCTTCGCTGCCCCTCTGAGTTTTCCACACGCCCACGCAATGAGCCTCACCCCGCAGGAAACCTGGTCGCGCCTCCTCGAGCGCGCGCGCCAGGAGTTGCCAGACCAAACTTTCAGAACGTGGCTCGAGCCGACAGAGCCGTTGTCGATCGACGGGGGGACGATCTACGTCGGCGCGCCAGACCAGTTCGCTGCGGACTGGAACGAGTCAAAGCACGCCGATCTTCTCTCGAGTCTGGCTCCGGTTGCACTGGGCCATCCGCTCGCGGTCGTGTTTCGCGTGAACGAAGAGCGAAAAGCTCGGCCGCAAATGGATTTGTTCGTCGCGCCGCCGCCCGTTCAACGAGAGCCTGGCGCGGGACAGGATCGTGGCACCTACACGCCACCTCTAAGTGAACGCTACACCTTCCGATACTTTGTGATTGGGAAGTCGAACGAGCTCGCCGCCGCTGCGGCTCACGCTGTAGCCCAAGCACCGGCGCGTGTTTACAACCCGTTGTTCATCTACGGTGACACCGGCGTCGGCAAGACACACCTCATGCAAGCCATCGCGCACGAACTTCTCGCGAGGAAGCCCGACACTCGAATCACTTTTATCGGCACTGAACAGTTTACCAACGAGCTCGTGGGTTCGATTCAGAACCGCACGACACACCAATTCCGTCGACGGTTCAGGGAGACCGACTTGCTACTCGTCGACGACGTGCAATTCCTGAAGGGCAAGGAAGCAACGCAGGAGGAGTTCTTCCACACGTTCAACGCGCTCTACGAAGCTGGTCGACAGATCGTGCTCACGAGTGATCGTCCGCCGTCCGAGATACCCGGGCTGGAGGCAAGGCTCGTGAGTCGATTCCAGTGGGGGATGGTCGCGGATGTCGAGCTACCAGATCTCGAGCATCGCATCGCGATCCTCCGACAGAAGGCGGAACTCGATCATCTCGAGACGACGATGCCGGAGGACGTCATTCGGTTCATCGCCGAAAATGTTCGATCAAATGTGCGGGAGCTCGAGGGCTCGATCATCAAGTTGCTCGCTTACGCGTCTCTCAAGCACCGCGAGATCACCGTCGACCTCGCTCGTGAGGCGCTCCGTGACAAGCTGCGCGGCGGCGAAGCTGGTGCGTCGAGCGCCTCGTTGAGTACTCAGGCGATTCAGGACGCTGTGGCGCGCGAGTGGGGGGTCACGGCTGAGGGGCTACGATCGAAGACACGCACGAAGACACTCACAGTGCCCCGCCAGGTGGCGATGTACTTGATGCGCGAGCTGCTGGGCATGCAGCTGGTGGAAATCGGAACCACGTTCGGTGGGCGCGATCACTCGACTGTGATACACAGTCTCGAGCGCGTCGGTGAGATGGTTGCCGAGGATCCGTCGTTCGCCGAGCGCGTGAAAAAGCTTCACGGCGCGTTGGAAAAGTTGCGGAGTTAGTGGGGAAAACCGGGAGCGCGTCCACAATGGTGCGCAGATCTTCCCCATCGATTGCGGATCATTCGGCTCGAGCAGAGATGTTCACACACGGCACCTATAGGCGAACCGTTTGTGATGATGTAAGTTGCAGCCGATTTCCACATGTTCCACAGCTCTACTACGGCTGCTAAGATATCTCTCTTCTTTCGGAAATAGAGCAGTTCCGAAGGATTTGCACATCAGAGGAGCGGTAATGCGGTTTACGATCTCCCGAGAAAAATTGCAGGAGGGTCTTACCGCGGTAACGGCCACGATTCCGGCGAAGACCACGCTCCCCGTGCTCGCCAATATCCTCGTGGAGACGACCGAGAAGGGAATACGTCTCTCGGGTACTGATCTCGACATTGCGGTGAGCACCGAAGTCGCGGCCGACGTTGAAACGTCGGGCGCGATCACGATTCCAGCGAAGAAGCTGAGCGAGATTGCGCGCGAGCTCCCGCCATCGCCGGTGAAGATCGCCGCCGCAGGCGAGCAGCGCGT
Source organism: Gemmatimonadaceae bacterium (assembly GCA_035280125.1). GTDB lineage: Bacteria > Gemmatimonadota > Gemmatimonadetes > Gemmatimonadales > Gemmatimonadaceae > AG2. The sequence continues at coordinate 9,030 of DATEGN010000514.1, forward strand.
GACGCTCGATTGCGGTCGCACGCATTTCAAGATTCTCGGACTTCCGCGCGACGAGTTCCCAGCGTTTCCAAACGTTCGCTTCAACGAAAGTTG
>DATEGN010000515.1:0-6505 GCA_035280125.1 Gemmatimonadaceae bacterium
CTTTCTGCCACGTCGGGCATTCACGTTGGGATCATCATGGACGGCAATGGACGGTGGGCCGCATCACGCGGTTTACCGCGAACGGCCGGACACACCGCCGGTGTTCGCACGGCGCGCAGCATCGTCGAGTTGGCGGTGCGCGCCGGCATTGGCACTTTGACCCTCTACGCGTTCTCGTCCGACAACTGGAGCCGTCCCACTCCGGAAGTCAACGCGCTCATGCGGCTGCTTCGCCGGTCCTTGCACATCGAGTCGAAGCGGTGTCTCGAGAACGGTGTGCGCCTGACGATTGTCGGTCGTCGTGACCGGCTGCCAACGGCGTTGCGCGCGGCCATTGCGGATGCCGAAGCACTCACGGCGCGCTGCCGAAATCTGCATCTCCGTGTCGCGATCGATTACTCGTCGCGGGACGGCATCCTTCGCGCCGCGGAGCGGTATGCACAGCAGGTCGTTAGGGGCGTCGCGCCCGAGTCGCTCACCCGCGAGTACTTTGGTGAGCTACTTTCGGAGGTGCATCACGATCCTCGCCCCGTCCGCGACGTCGACCTCCTCATTCGCACGGGAGGCGAGCAGCGCCTGAGCGACTTCATGCTCTGGGAGTGCGCGTACGCGGAGCTGTACTTCACGCAAGCGATGTGGCCCCAGTTCGGCGAGGAGGAACTGCGCGAAGCGCTTCGTGTATTCGAATCTCGTGAACGCCGCTTTGGCGGAGTGCCAACGCAAGCAGCGAGCTGAGATAATCTGCGGGCCCGCATGGGTCCGTGGTCGGTCATTCTGCTCTGGCAGGGTCGCGCCGATCGGTGAAGATTCGAGCACATGAATCGAGTCCCGTCACCACCGGCGATGACGCCCGGAGTCAAGCGTGGGCCCGCGTCCGAAACGTTGCTTCCGCTCACGGGGCGCGCTGCCGAGCTCGCACTCTTTTCCGCTTCGCTGCAACGTGCCGATAACGGGCACGGCGGAACGGTCATCCTCGCCGGTGAGAGCGGCATTGGTAAAACGCGTTTAGCGAATGTTGTCGCCGAACAGGCGGCGAAGCGCGGATTCTCGGTTGCACTCGGCCGCGCATACCCTGTGGAAGCCGGAGTGCCGTACGCGGTAATCTCCGATGCGCTGCTGCCTCTGCTTCGCCAGATCGATCCGTCGATGCTTTCGCTGTTGACGCGCGGCGGGAACGCGGAGCTCGTTCAGCTCTTCCCAGCCCTCGCGACGGGCGACAAGCCGCTCCGCAGCAATGGTGTTCGTGGCGATCCCTCCGAGCTGCGAGCGCGTCTCCTCTGGAATTTTTCACAGTTCTTATCTCGCTTTGCCGCGAAACGGCCGCTGCTGCTCGTGTTGGAGAATCTCCAATGGGCGGACAGCTCCTCGCTCGAGCTATTGCACTTCACCGCGCGACAAATCGCGAACGATCGTATTCTGATCGTTGGCACCTACAATGACGCCGATTCGAGATCCGCGAGCGTCTCGGTGCTTCGGAGTATGGAATCGTCGCTGGCCGAGTTGGGCGTTGCGCAGCCGATGCCCATGGCGCCCCTCGACCTCGCGTCGACGCATGATCTGGTGCGGCAAGTGTTAGGCGAGCCTGCCGCAAGCGAATTGGCGGAGACGATTCACCAGCGCACGCGCGGCAACCCACTCTTCGTAGAAGAGACGGCGAAAGCGCTGGCCGAAGAGATGGCGTTAGGCGGCGAACGTGCTCCGACAATGCAAGATTTGCTCGACCTCAAGCTGCCGCGAACCATTCGCGATGTCGTCATCGCGCGGTTGGGGCAGCTCTCGGCCGAGGCTCGCCGGCTCGCGGATCTTGCCGCGGTGATTGGAACTCGGTCGTCCCATGACGCGCTGGCGTTCGTGAGCCAGCTCGCTGAGGATGCGCTCCTCGCCGCGCTCGACGAGCTGCGCGGCGCGCGCGTCATCGACGAACATACCGAAAACGGCGAGATCGTTTACGACTTCACACATCCGCTCCTGCAAGAAGCCCTGTACGCGGAGCTGGGTCTCGCGCGGGCACGCTCGCTTCACGCGGTTGTCGCCGAGTCACTCGAGGCATTTTACGGGACAGGCGCTCATGCGCACGTGGACGAGCTCGCGTTCCACTACCTTCGCGCCGACGCGCGGGCCCTCGCCAGGAAAGCGGTGCAGTACCTTCACGCGGCAGGAATGGACGCGATGGCGAAGCATGCCAATCGCGAGGCTGCGGATTACCTCGCCGCCGCACTCGAGCAGCTCGAGCGAACGGGCGTTGCGGAGGACGAGCGCTCGATCGCAATCGCACACGATCTGGCCCGCGCTCGGCAGCGCCTCGGCGAGTATCCGGCCGCGCTCGCGCTCTGGCGTCGTGCGGCAGAGGATGCCGAGCACCGCGGTCTGCACTCCAGACTGGCGACGATTCGTCGCAACATGGGAATGGTGTCGTATTGGAGTGGGCGTCATGAAGAGGCGCTCCTGCATTACGACGCGGCCATCGCGGCGGCGATTGCCGCCGGCGAGCCATCGGTGGAAGCGCGCACGTTGATCGCGAAGGGGATGTGCTTGCAGGGACTCGGCCGACGGGACGAGTCGGAGCGGGTCGTTCACCTCGCGCTGGATATCGCTGAACGCTTGGGCGACGCAGCGCTCCTCGCGCGGGTGCACCGCGCACTGCTTCTGCTCTACGTCTGGACGGGACCGCCACAGCTTGCGCGCAAGCATGGCGCGCGCGCGATCGTGCTCGCCGAACAATCTGGCCAGCGCGGCGTGGAATGGTCCGCGCATTGGGCGCTCGCGATGCTTGGCGGTCTGACGGCGAGTGTCGAGGACATCTCGCATCACCTCGCGGAGGCGCAGCGCCTGGCTGACGAGCTTCGGTCGCCGCTGCTCCGCGCCTGGACGGCAGAAGTCGCGATCGAGTATTACGCTGGCATCGGCGAATGGGAGACGGCCGTGTCGCTCGCCGAGCGAACGCTGTCCGTCGCTCGCTCGTTAGGTCAAAGCACGCTGATTCCGCGACTCCTCGTGTGGCTGGCGCTTTTGTATTTCGGCCGCGGCAATGTGGAAGGCGGCAAGGCGTGCGTCGACGAGGCATGGGATCTGTGCGGGGCAGGAGGCGAGACCGCGCGTGGCGACGTCCACTCGATCGTACCGGCGCACACGGCGCGGGCTGCCTATCACCTAACGATGCAAGACTACGAGACTGCGATTCGCGTCGGTGAGCGCGGCCTCGAGATTGCGGACGCGTCCGGTTACGTCGTGTGGGCGGTGCATCGGCTCATGCCTGTGATCGCCGAAGCCGCACTCTGGAAGAGCGACATGAAGCGAGCGCTGCGCGTGGGCCAACGTTTGCGCCGCGACGCGGGACGTCTCGATCATCGGCTTGGACTTGCCTGGGCCGACGCATCCGAGGCGCTCGCCGAGCTCTTACAGGGGAATAAGTCGCGATCGGTCGAGATGTTGCGGACGGTGGCGGAGCAGCTCGAGGCGATTCCGTACGTGCCGGACGCGGCGCGAGTGCGTCGACAATTGGCCCGCGCGCTCGCCGAAACGGGAGATCGCGAGGGCGCGACGCGCGAGCTCCGGCACGCGCACGAGGTCTTTGCGCGTCTCGGTGCCGAGCCGGAGCTCAAAGCGACGCGTGAGCAGATGCGAGAGCTTGGCGCCCGACCGCCGGTGCGTTCGCACGCTGAAGGCGCGGCAGGCCTAACGGGTCGCGAGCTGGAGATCGTGCGCCTGGTCGCGGACCGGCGATCGAACAAGGAGATCGGAACGACGCTCGACATCTCTTCGCGGACCGTCAGCACGCATCTTTCGAACATTTTCTCGAAGCTCGGTGTGACGTCGCGGGGCGAGCTTGCGGACTACGCGCGAACGTCCGGGCTGTTGAACGACACGTGAAAGCGAAACGGAAGGCGAGCTCGAGACGCGAGACTGTGAGATGTGAGATCCGGCCTTCTCGCAGTGGCGCCTCCGCATCTCACTCCCGATGGCGAGCCAAGATGCGTGAAGCGAGCGGTCAGTGACGAGTTTCGAGATCGAGTAACAACGCTTCTCGAAACTCTAGCTCAATCTCCCAGCTCGCCGCTGCCGTCTCGGCGCTCGCATCTTGGCTCGACCTCGCGGGTGAGATGCCCACAGCGCGAATCGGAGTAGGCCAGATCTCACATCGCACGTCTCGAAGCTCGAGCTGTCGCCTTTCTCAAAGAACAAAAACGAAACGTGAGAGAAGCAGTTACGCTCCCCCCACGCATCGCTCGGCATACCGCGCCCCCACAGCACGGCAGCCGATTTGCTCGCTCCGCTCGCGATCGGCTACCGTGCTGTGGGCCGCCGCTCGCTGGCGCTCGCGCGAAGTCTCATTTGGAGTCGCTCGCGCTTTGCGCTCGCTCCTCCTCTCGCTGTTTCAATTCAATGGCGCCCGGCACCTATCACCTAGCACCTAGCACCTTCTAGTTCGTACCCAGCAGCCGGCCTAACGTTGCCATCGACCGCCAACGTTGAGTCAGACAACGGAATCGTCGCGACCGTTGGAAACCGGCTCAGTCGACGTTCTCGATCGCCCACGTCCAGTACACACAGTCCTCGGCACTCATGCTCCCGCGAGGGGCAATGCGGGCGTCCTGATATCCGTACTGGCCGATATCGAGGAGATACTGCGCGCGCGAGAGGAGCGTTCCGCGGCACACGCGATCCTCGGTTGCTGGACTGTCGCACTCGGCCTGAAACCGCGTCAGCAACTCGCCGGCAACGTGAGGCGGTATGCGATGCCGCTCCGACGGGTAAACGAAGCCGAAGAGCACGAGGTTGAATAGCAGCACCTGCCAGTGTTGCTCGAAGCGCTGCATCAGACGCGCCCAGTCGATGCCCTCGGCGCACGAGCGAAGGATGTGCATGATGTCGGCGCCGTCGTATCGCTCGCGCTCCATCACGAAGGATTTCTGCCAGAGCAGCTCCTCGACTGGAGCGATTTTCACCGGCATCCCGAGCACTTCTGCTTCGACGGCGTGCGTGAACCACTCGTCGTCGACACGGCAAAGCCCGTTGCCGGAGCTGAAAACCAGATCGACGTGATCGCTGCCTTGTCTTGCCTTGGCGAGCCAATGCGGAAACGTGATCTGCGTCCAATAGCCAGCGAGCGCCAATGATTCGAGTGCCTTCTCGACGTCAGCGCGCTTCACGAAGAGATCGAAATCCTTCGTTTCGCGGATGATGCCGGTGTAATGCAGGATTGCGTGCGAGCCCCCGACAAGGAACGGCACTCGCGCGTCGCTCAGCACATGCAGCGTGCGGCGGTAGAACGTGTTCGTGTCACGCCCGGGGTCGTCGAAGTTCAACTGATAAGCCATGTACCGAAGTGAAGTGCAATTCCGAGGCTAGACGGCAGTGGCCTGATCCACTGGCCCGAATCTGTCGGTATCAGCGATACCCGAATGTGAGAGGTCGAGATGGCAATGGGGCCTGACGTCGTACGCGTGGCGGCGGTGAGTGACATCCACTACTCCAAGGATTCGCACGGCGCCTTGCAGCCCCTCTTCGCGGAGATCACCGAAAGCGCGGACGTGCTCGTGCTTGCGGGCGATCTCACGGACTACGGCCTCGCGGAAGAAGCAAAGGTTCTGGCGCGCGACCTCACGACAACGGTCAAGGTTCCGGTTGTCGCGGTTCTCGGCAATCACGACTATGAATCGGGACAGGAAGCGGAGCTGGTGAAGATCCTGTCCGACGCCGGTGTGAAAATGCTCGATGGCGATACCTTCGAGACGCACGGAGTCGGCTTTGCCGGCGTGCGCGGGTTTTGTGGGGGCTTTGGTCGCGGCGCGCTCGGCGCATGGGGAGAGCCGATCATCAAGCAATTCGTTCACGAGGCGATCAACGAAGCGTTGAAGCTCGAGGCCGCGCTCGCACGCCTGCACACCGAGCACCGGATCGCGGTTCTGCATTATGCTCCGATCCGCGAAACAGTAGAGGGGGAGCCGCTCGAGATCTTTCCGTTCCTCGGGTCGAGCCGTCTCGAGGAACCCCTCACTCGCTTCGATGTGTCGGCGGTGTTTCACGGACACGCGCACAAAGGGAGACCCGAAGGGAAGACGTCCAGGGGTATTCCGGTCTACAACGTCGCACATCCGGTTCTCAAAGTGTCGTATCCGGATCGTCCGCCATTCCGGCTCTTCGAGGTTCACACCGCGAAGACGACAGAGGAGAGTGGTGTGACATCAATTGCAGACCGGCGGCACTGGGGGAGACGCAGCACCGACCGGTCCGAGGCGCCGTCGGCGCATGGCGAAAACCCCTCACCGAGTTGATCGCTCGGCCCCGCTGGGCGGCAGCGACGTTAGGCGCTGCTCGACGCCTCGTTAGTCTCGTCTACGGACACCGGCTCCGGCTCGCGAGGCCGCGTGGCCAAGTAAAAGTTCGCGCGCTCGAGGTCAGCCTGAAGCTGTCGCTCGCGCGAAATGTCCAGGAGCGCGCGAATCGCGTCTGAAAGCCTGGTGTCGCGCGGATCGTAGTCAACCTGGATCTGGAGCTCGGTACC
>DATEGN010000516.1:0-2304 GCA_035280125.1 Gemmatimonadaceae bacterium
TTGCCAACAATGCGAGCGCGCGCGTTGCCGCCATCTTCATTTCTTCGTTGATCTCGGTCGCGCGCACGTCGAGCGCGCCGCGGAAGATGAAGGGAAATCCGAGGACGTTGTTGACCTGGTTCGGGTAGTCGCTACGGCCGGTGGCGATGATGGCGTCATCGCGGACTGCACGTACCTCGTCAGGCAGAATTTCTGGAACCGGATTCGCCAGCGCGAAGACAATAGGCCGCGACGCCATCTTCGCGATCATTGCGCCGGTCACCGCGCCCGCGACGGACAGGCCGACGAACACGTCGGCACCGGCGAGCGCCTCCTCGATCGTACGCGCTTTCGTCTCGCCCTGGAATCGCGCCTTGTACGGATCCATGTCGCCGGTACGCCCTTTGTAAATCACGCCTTGCCGGTCGCACATGAGTATATGCTCACGCTTGACGCCCAACCGCACGTAGTGCTCGGCGGTCGAGATCGCGGCCGCGCCAGCGCCGGAGAACACGACGATCACATCTTCGATTGCCTTGCCGACAATCTCCAGCGCGTTGAGCAGCGCCGCGCCAGAAATGATTGCGGTGCCGTGCTGATCATCGTGAAACACCGGGATCCGCATGGTCTTGCGCAGTGTCTCTTCGATGTAGAAGCAATCTGGAGCGCGAATGTCCTCGAGATTGATGCCGCCAACTGTGGGCTCGAGCAACTGGCAGAACCTGATCACATCGTCCGGGTTTTCGGAGCCGACCTCGATGTCGAAGACGTCGATGTCAGCGAACTGCTTGAAGAGATTGCCCTTTCCCTCCATGACCGGCTTACCGGCGAGCGCCCCGATGTTACCGAGGCCAAGCACAGCCGTACCGTTCGTGACGACGGCGACGAGATTTCCTTTGGCGGTGTAGGCGTACGCGAGGTCGGGATCGCCTTTGATCTCCAGGCAGGGCTCGGCAACGCCGGGAGAGTACGCGAGGGAAAGGTCCCGCTGATTCGTCAGCGGCTTGGTGGGCACGACCGCGATCTTTCCAGGCCGGCCGCGCGAATGATAGTCGAGTGCGTCTTGTTTCTTTGTCATAGGGTCAGACAAGAACAATAGCGCAATGGACCCGCTAACCGTGAGAGGGGCAGAGGGTTAGGGCGCGGTCACCGCGCTCGCGTACCGCCGGAGGCGCGCGAGCATGCGCGAATCCGTTTTCGTCGCATCATCGAGCTTCGGTGTTTCGATGAGTTTCGGAATGTCGACGAAACGCTCATCGGTCATGATGCGCCGAAAGGGTGCAGCGCCCAATGATCCCTCGCCGATCAGCTCGTGCCGGTCACGACGCGATGCGAATGGCGTCTTGGAATCGTTGAGGTGCAGCACGCGCAAGCGGTCCATCCCCACGACGTCGTCGAAGCGCTGCCAAACGCCATCGAAGTCGCGCTTGAGATCGTGGCCGGCTGAATACGCGTGACACGTGTCCACGCAAACACCCACGCGACCACGGTTTGCCAATGATACGCGCTCAATCAAAGAAGCGAGTTCCTCGAAGGTCGAGCCGATCGCCGTCCCCGAGCCCGACGTGAGCTCCATGCACAGCACCGTGCGGCCGGGCACACGCTCGAGCGCCTCACTGATTGCGTCGGCGTTGCGTTGAAGGCCGCTGAGGGAATCATCGATGTAGTTGCCGGGATGCGACACGAGATAGTCCAGGCCGAGCGCCTCGCATCGCGCGAGCTCGGCGACGAACGACTCGATCGACCGCCGCCGCAACGTGGGATCGGGACTCGCGAGGTTTATCAAATACGAATCATGCGCCACCGTCGCTCTCACATTCGTATCGGCGAGCGCCGCCCGGAATGCAACGCACTCATCGTCCGCGCAGACGCGTTCCGCCCAACGCTGGGCGAGCTTGGTGAAGATCTGCAGTGCCGTCGCGCCGATGGCCTTCGCACGCGCTGGGGCCTCGCGGGTGCCACCCGCGATCGAGGTATGCGCGCCGAGGAGGAGATGAGTCGACGCCGAATTCTTGCGCGCGGTCTTCTTCGGCGGCCGCTGCCGCTCAGGCATCGTATTCTTTCTGGCGGCCACGCAGTACTTTCCCGCAGCGAGGGCAGTGCAAGGTCACGTTGTCGTCGTCATCGCGGAGATAATCATAACGGCGGCCGCACGCGCATTCTCCTTCGAGCGATTCGTGGCCGCACACGACACAGTAGACGTCGTCGACCTCATAGGCGCGGAATCGGGCGCATACGGTGCAGCGCTTTGTGACGTTCATGATTGGTTCATTTGCGGATGCAGGCCACGGGTAGTTGTGAACCGCTTGACGCAGATGGACGCAG
>DATEGN010000517.1:0-5155 GCA_035280125.1 Gemmatimonadaceae bacterium
CGCTTTTGCGGTACCACTCGAAGAGCGCGAGCTCGATCGGCAGCAGCGCCATTCCGGCGAGGAACGGCAGGTTGCGAACGCCGAAGTTGAGCAGGATGATGGCGATCGTCACGTACGTGACGTGGCCGCTCATGATGTGGCCAAGCTCGTGAGCAAGTATGAAACGCTGCTCTTCTTCATTCAGCGTATCGATCGTACCCGAGTTCATGATGATGAACGGGTCGTCGAAGCCGACGGCGCCAGCATTCACAAATGGCGTCTGCGTCACGTAAAGCTGCGGCCGCGTCGGCCAGTCGAGGGTCTCGAGAACCTCGGTATAGATCTGATTCAGCCGCGGCCGCTGACGGGGACTCACTCTCACGGCGTTCGCGAGAAAGAGCTGACGGATGCCGCGCTCGCCGAAGAAGCCGGCGACCTTGCGCACGACTTCATCGAAGCCCGGGATGGCGCGCAGAGTATTGAGCGCGGCGCGGTCGGCCGGGTGCTCCCAGGCGCGCGAGGAGATTTGCGTAAGATTGACGCGTGGCATACGAAAAAAGGGGCTGAAGATAGGTGCTAGGTGATAGGTGCTAGGCCAAAACACCTACGGGCTGAGCAGACCCAGAGTTACGGGGCTTCAATCTGCTGCCACCTGTTCACGACTGGACGATTTGGCACTTGGCAAATCCTCGAACCCGCCTTCGAGATCAGCAAGGAGATCTTCGACTTCCTCGACGCCGCAGGACAGGCGCACCAGTCCGTCGGTGATGCCGAGCGTCGCCCGCATCTCGGGGGGAATCGAGGCGTGGGTCATCGAGGCTGGGTGACTGATCAAGGATTCGACACCACCCAGCGACTCGGCGAGCGAAAAGACCTTCACGCGGCCGAGTAGGTGAGCGGCGCGCTCGCGTGTGTCGAGCTCGATGCTGATCATACCCCCAAAGCCGGTCATTTGTCGCTTCGCGAGCTCGTGCTGAGGATGGCTCGGCAGACCGGCGTAATAGACGCGCTCAGGGCCTAGCTGCTCGACGAGCCATGCCGCGATTCGGCGGCCGTTTGCATCGTGCTGTCGCATGCGGAGGTGCAATGTCTTTGTCCCGCGGAGAGCGAGCCAGGCATCGAAGGGCCCGGCCACTGCGCCGGCCGCGTTCTGAATGAATTGCAGCTTGGCGGCGAGCTCATCGTCGATCACCACGGCGACCCCACCGATCATGTCACTGTGCCCATTCAAGTACTTGGTCGTCGAGTGGTACACAATGTCAGCGCCGAACTGAAACGGGCGCTGGAAATACGGCGAAGAGAAGGTGTTGTCGACGATGAACAGGGCTCCAGCCTTTTGCGCGATCGCAGCGACGGCAGCGAGGTCCGTGATGCGCATCAGGGGATTGGTCGGGGTCTCGACGAGAATTCCTCGCGTGTTCGGTCGTACGGCATCGGCGACTCGCTGAGCATCACGGGTGTCCACGTAGCTGAAGGCGAGTCCAAAGTGCTGAAGTACGCGATCAAAAAGTCGGAAAGTCCCGCCATACACGTTCTCGGCGCAAATGATGTGATCGCCGGAACGGAACAGCTTCATGAGGGAATCGAGGCATCCCATGCCGCTGGAGAACGCGAACCCGTGTCGGCCCCCTTCGAGAGCCGCGACGTTCCGCTCGAAGGCCTCCCGCGTCGGGTTCTTCCCTCGGGCGTACTCATAGCCTTTATGCTCGCCCAGCGCGTCCTGCACGTACGTCGACGTGAGATACACGGGCGTCATGATGGCGCCCGCGAGCGGCTCCGGACGCTGGCCGGCGTGAATGGCACGCGTACCGAAACCGGCGGTAAGGTCCTCATCGAAGACGCGAGTCATGGGCAAGCTCGTTTGCTGAATGTCGCTCTGAAGATAGTCCGCACGACGGCGGTCGAGGAGGCATGAGCGCAGCCGCGGCCGTCATGAATGCGCCCTATTGTCTCGTCGTCGATGACGAGCCAAGACTGCGTCAGGTTTTAACGCACATCATGCGCAGAGACGGCTTTCGCTGCATCGAGGCGGCAGACGGCTACGAAGCACTCGAGCAATTGCGACGATATCAGGTCGCGCTCGTGTTGACGGATTTGCGCATGCCCGGAATGGACGGCATGGAGCTGCTGCGTCACGTACGAAGCTTCCATGGCGATATCGCGGTCGTGATGATCACGGCGGTGCCCGATGTCCAGGCAGCAGTGAACTGCCTCTCGTCCGGCGCGATGGACTACCTCACGAAGCCGTTTCATCTCGACGAGGTCCGTGCCCGCGTTGCCCAGGTTATGGATCGTCGGCGCTTGATCCTCGAGAATCGCGATTATCAGCAGCGCCTGAAGGACCGCGTCGCGGTGCAGGCGAGCCGGCTCGAGCAGATGTTCCTCGCCGGCGTGCAGGCCTTGGCCGAGGCGCTCGAGCTCAAGGATCCGTACACACGTGGACACTCGGTACGTGTTAGTCAGTACTCATCGATCCTTGCGCGGGCGCTTCACCTCGATGATGACGTCGTTCGTCAGGTCGAGCTCGGTGGCCATGTTCACGACATCGGCAAGATCGGTGTGCGAGAGGCCGTGTTGAACAAGACCGAACGGCTCACGGACGAAGAGTACGAGCACATCATGATTCACCCGCTGGTCGGGTGGAGAATTCTCGCGCCATTGTTAGGCGACGCGCCAATTGCGCTCAATATCGTACGCTCCCACCACGAGCGGATGGACGGCCAGGGTGTCCCCGACGGCCTCTCCGGCGATGCGATTCCTCTCGAGGCGCGCATTGTCGCCGTCGCCGATGCGATCGACGCAATGACGAGCGGCCGTCCGTATCGGGGGAGCGAGCTATCTCTCGAGGAAGCGCTGGCGGAGCTCAGGCAGAACGCCGGTACGCAATTCGACGAGCGCGTCGTGTGTACGGTAGAGGAGGCCGTGCGGTGCGGCGACCTCTATCTCATGCCACGAAATACAGGACAATTCGCGGCCGTCACGGGCGGCGCAAAGATCGGATTGGTCTGACCGCTACGGTTTGTCGCAGACAATCTCGCCCGCGGGGGCGCGATGCTGTTGCTTCTGCGTCGCCGGTGGCGATATGACGTTCCCCGCGAAGACAACGCACATGAGCCCAGGAAGACCCGGATGACGCGCGATGGCGCTCCACCCGTCCGCCGTTGGTTGAACCATCTCGAGTGTTACACCCTCCGTGCGCACGATATGCAAGCTGTCCAGACGCGTCACGTAGCGCCCCGTTTCGTGAACGGCCTCCTCCTGCGCGATCGCGAGGGCACGGAGATCCGAGCGCATCATCGTTAGGATCTCGTCGGGAATCGGCGGTTTTCGCGGACCTGATCTCACGGAACCGCGCACTGCGACTGACTGCACAACAGGGTTTGGCTTGCGCTGGACGAATAAGTTGTATGCCGGCAGGTCCGTGACCCCGATGCTCTCGGGGAGCGTCATTGCGAGCTCAGTGGCGATCGCAATGCCGGACGAGCGCGGCACGTCGGCGCGATGCACTCGTGAATACCAGAGCGAGCTTCCCCAGTGCGAGCTCGGATCGACCCATCGAAATTGCGGTGACATCGGATCGCTGTCGTCGATTCGTGCGGCTCCAACCGAGTCCCAGGCCGCGCGAGTGTCGCGGACGACGTCGCGAAAGATCAGCTGTCCGTGCACGTTGATGCCATTGCGCAATATCGGGTCGGTGAGCGCGAGCAAACGAATAACGTGTCCCGTGCTGTCGACGACGGCCGAAAGCAATCCCGATTCGATAGGCACGGAACAGCGTTGCGCCTTGGCCCACAGATCGACGCATTCGTACTGTTTCAGCGACTCCTTCCTCGCCGCTTCGCGAAGCACGTCAAAACGGAGACCGGCGCGCATGTCGTTCCGGCCGAACAACGAGAACGGTGAGGCGCCATGGCCGGCGATTCGGTCGGCGATGTTGGAGCAGCCAACTGCGAGCGCCGCGATCAGCGCGACACTCACTCGGAAGGCGCAACGATTCACGGCGGGCCAGCTCAGAGGTTGAACTGCGTCATCGAGCTCTTGAGTCGCTCGGCGATCGACGCGAGATGCTGGCTCGAGGATGCCACGGCTGTCATCGAGGCGGTCTGCTGCTGAACCACCGCGCTCACCTCCTGCGACGTGGCTGCGTTCTGCTCCGCGACGACGGCGATACTCTCGATCTCCTTCGCGAGCGCCGCCGCTTCCTCACGCTGCGCGTCTGCCGACGCAACGATCAGGTCGACGGCACTGCGGCTCGCCTCGATCTCGCGAGAGATCTGGCCTAACGCTACCGACGATGCCCGAATGACGGACTCACCCTCGGCCACTCGATCGCTCACCTGACCGATGTGCTCCTCGGTGCGAATCGCCGCGTTTCTGATCTCTGTTGCGAGTTTGCGAATCGTATCGAGCGCCCGGGCGCTTTCGCCCGCGAGCTTGCGCACTTCGTCTGCGACGACGGCAAAGCCCTTGCCGTGTTCACCCGCGCGTGATGCTTCGATCGCGGCATTGAGTGCGAGCAAATTGGTTTGCCGTGCGATTGCGCCAATAGCGTCGGTGATCTTGCCGATGCGCTGTGACTTCTCACCGAGCTCGTTCACGGCTGGTACCGCGTCCTTGGTCACCCGGGCGATGGCGCTCATGCTCTCCAGCGCTTGTTCGGCGGCCGTGACCCCGCGCTGCGCCGAGCGGGCGACCACATCGGCTGCCGACTGCGCGCTTCGCGCGTGGCCGGCGACGGCAAACGCGCGATCCGCAACCCGTGTCGACGCGTCCACGGCGGTGTTGATTCCCTTCGTCTGCACGGTCGCGGATTGGGCGATCGAGTGTGCGGCGCCCGCCACCTGGTCCGTCGACGCCGTCATCTGTTGAGCGCCAGCGGCAAGCTGCTCGGCTGTTGCCGCCACCTCGGACGCACCCGTCTCGATCTCGAGGAGCAACGCGCGCAGGCTCGTGCTCATGCGACGGAAAGAATCCGCGAGTGCGCCAACTTCATCGCCAGACGAGAACTCCAGGTCGTGTCGAAGCGTGCCTGACGCGACGGCGTCGGCATGGTCGGCAATGGCGACGATCCCGCCCGTTAGGCGAGCCGCGCCCCAGTACGCAAAAATGACGGCGACGGCGAACGCCACGAGCGGGAATGCGATATAACTCTGCAGCTGACGCGAAACGTTATAGA
>DATEGN010000518.1:0-3467 GCA_035280125.1 Gemmatimonadaceae bacterium
CCTGACGCCTCCGCAAAAAGGGGGCGGACCACCTCCGCGCCCGTCCCTGGCCCAGACCTACCGCCCCTCCGGGCACGCCGCCGCCGGCGACGTGTTCGTCCATCTCTTCGAGTGGAAGTGGACCGACATCGCGCGTGAGTGCGAGACGGTTCTTGGACCCGCCGGATACACCGCCGTACAGGTTTCGCCACCACAGGAGCACAGCATTCAGACGAGCCACACCTGGAGCGAGCGCTATCAGCCGGTGAGCTACAGCATCGCGCGCAGTCGCTCGGGCACGGGCGCGGAGTTCACCGACATGGTGAACCGCTGCAACGCAGCGGGCGTCGGCATCTACGTCGACGCCGTGATCAACCACATGACGAACACGCCGAGCCCCGGGATCGGCAGCAATGGGACCGCGTACAGCAAATATGAATACCCCGGGCTTTACACGCAGAGCGATTTCCACCCGCCGTGCACGGTAGACAATTATCAGAGCGCGGCGAACGTGCAGGATTGCGAGCTATTTGGTCTGCCGGATCTCAACACCGGCTCGCTCAGCGTTCGGCAGAAGATCGCGGGTTACCTCGTCATGCTCGCGCGGCTCGGCGTTGCCGGCTTTCGCATCGACGCGGCAAAACACATTCAGCAAGTCGAGCTCGATGACATTTTCGGAATCGTCGACTCGACGCTGGCGGGCGAAGGGCGACAACTACCGTACTACTTTCTCGAGGTATCGACTGGCAGCAACGAAGCGCTCGGGCCGGCGGACTTTTTCGGGGAGGCATACCGCACCGGAGGCGCCTCCGACATCACCGAGTTCACGTTCGTCGGAGTAGGGAACAAGTTCCTTGGCGCGAACGGCGAGCACGTCTCACAATTGAATCCCCAGGGCGGTGCCGGCAATCAATTCTCGCCGCAAGCGTGGGGTTTGATGCCATCCGACAAGGCCGTCGTGTTCTTACAGAATCACGACACGCAACATCAGGGCGGAATCAGCTATCGCGACGGGCAGACGTTCCGACTCGCGAATGTCTGGATGCTGGCGCAGCCGTATGGGTATCCGTCGATCCTGTCGAGTTACGCGTTCAGTCGCCCTGCGCAAAACGACATGGGTCCGCCGTCGGACGCAAATGGAAACACGAATGATGTCGTCTGCGCGGACAGTCTCGAGACGGCCGTTGTCGGACAATGGGTCTGCGAGCATCGAGATCCTTATCTACTGCGCATGGTGGCGTTTCGTCATGTCGTCGCCGGTAGCGACGTCAATCATTGGTGGGACGACGGCGCGAACGCGATTGCTTTCTCGCGCGGAGACAAAGGGTTCGTCGTGATCAACCACGAGGCTGCTCCGCTTTCGACGTCTCTCGCGACCGGCCTGCCGGCGGGGAATTACTGCGATCTGCTCACCGGTGGCGTTGGCGCGAGCAGTTGTGTGGGGACGGTGGTGAGCGTTGCGGTGGATGGTACTGTTGAGGTCAATCTGCGTGCGAACTCGGCGCTGGTGATCGATGTGCTATCCAAACGTTAGGCGCGCGCATTGACAGCTGCACCGGGTTGGCACTCCTTGGGGGCTCGGCTTTACGTTAGGGTCCAAAGTCGGTCCACCTGAGACGATACAGCCCAAGTAAATGATGCCAGATTCAACGCAGCTCCGACCGGAAGCAAGAATAACAGAGGAAGTCACCGTCGTGCCCCGGCGTCGCTGGCGAGGCGGCGATGTCCTGCGAAGCACCGCGATTGTCACGGCATATCTGATCGGACTGCTGCTGTTGTGGATCGCGCGGGACATCTTTCTCACGGCCTTCATCGGCGTTCTGTTCGGCCTCGCGGTGAGCAAAGGTGCCGAGTTGCTCACGCGACTTCGCGTGCCGCGCGGAGCGGGCGCGGCTCTGGTCGTCTTCGGTTTCCTCGGTCTGTTGTATGGCGTGGGAGTCTGGATCGCGCCCACGCTGCGGGCTCAAGGTGCACTGCTGCGTGAACGAGTTCCGGAGGCGGTCGACCGCGCCGAGGCGTGGCTGAACGCGCGACCCGGTCTCGCGGGTCTCATCCTCGGCGGCCAGCATGTTACTCAGGCGCGCACGGCAGGCGTCGACACGGCACTCGCGTCCGAAGCAAAGCAAAGGACAGCGGCAGACACGGCGAACGCCGCGTCGGTGCCGTCCATACGGCAACGCGTCAGCCAGGAGCTCAGCGGCGCGTCGCGCTACTTCTTTCCATTTCTCTCATCGACGATCACGATCGCTGCGGGCCTGTTCCTCATCCTCGTGCTCTCGATCTACATCGGCGCGGACCCGCTGCTCTATCGCTCGGGACTTCTGCAACTGATGCCGTCAACTGGCCGTGCGCGTGCGGCGATCGTGCTGGCCCGCGTCGCGACCGTTCTCCGCAAATGGCTGGTCACTCAGCTCATTGCCATGGTCGTGATCGGTGTCGCTGCGACGACGGCATTGCTCATACTTGGCGTCAAAGCAGCCGTCGCGTTAGGTGTCATCGCCGGGCTCCTCGAGTTTGTGCCGACGATCGGTCCCATTCTTTCCGCGGTGCCAGCCGTGGCGATGGGATTTCTCGACAGTCCGGAAAAGGCGCTATATGTCGCGCTTGCGTATCTGCTGATTCAACAGCTCGAGGGGCACCTGCTCATTCCGATATTGATGAAGGAGGGCATGGATTTGCCGCCCGCGCTGACGATCATTACGCAGGGCGTCATGGCCCTCCTGTTCGGATTCCTCGGCCTCCTCGTGGCGGTGCCGATGCTCGCGGCGGTGATCGCGCTGGTGAAGACACTTTACGTCGAGGATGTGATCGGTGACGTCCCGCCGACAATAGTGGTGGCGTCTGCCGATGGACCTGCCGCTCCTGCGTAACGCTTGGCATGTGATGCGAGCAGGGGCGCGACTTCGGCGACATGGGCGACGACTTGCTCAGTCACCGCGTGCGTCGTTGCGGCAGGAGAGGCATCGCTAATCAGGTCGCGAGTGAGCACTCCCTCGGCGATGGTTAGGCCCACCGCGCCTTCGATCGCGCGAGCTTCCTCGTCGAGGCCGAGCGAATAGCGAAGCAGCAGTGCGGCACTCAAGATTGCGCCGATCGGGTTCGCGATCCCACGACCGGCGATATCGGGAGCCGAGCCGTGGATCGGTTCGTACAGCCCGGCGCGTCGCCCATGGCCTAACGACGCGCCGAGTGATGCCGAAGGCAACAAACCGATCGATCCGGCCAACACCGCTGCCTCGTCGGTGAGGATGTCACCGAACATATTCTCCGTTACGATGACGTCGAGCTTCGCCGGCTGCTGGACGAGACGCATCGCGCAGGTGTCGACGAGCACATGTTCGACGGTGACGTCAGGAAAGTCCTCGGCGATGACGCGAGTGACGGTGCGACGCCAGAGGCGCGACGTCTCGAGCACGTTCGCCTTGTCAACCGACGCAAGACGGCGGCGACGCGCGCGCGCCAGCTCGGCGGCGACGCGTACGACGCGC
>DATEGN010000519.1:0-6937 GCA_035280125.1 Gemmatimonadaceae bacterium
CGTCCCACGTGTGGTCGTAGGGGGCGTTCACCGCCACCGGCCCTGGCGGCGGCACCGGTTGGAGCTGTGCAGCATGGAACTGTTGCCGCTGGCTGGGACCGCACGCGGCGACGAAGGCGGTAGCGAAGACGAGAGCGAACGGACGCAACGACATGAACGGCTCTGCTCGACTGCACAGGTGTTGAGTGAATGCTTATCTCGCGACACGCGCCTGGGCAGGAGGATGTTAGCGCTCTCGGCTGAACGTGCCGCTGTGCCGAGCAGGCCGATGCCCTCTGCCCAACAACGCTGATCTGGCACAAAGCGGACCTCGATCAGCGTCGCGTTCACTTCCTTCACGCGATGAGTGAAGGTGAAAGGCACACCTTCTAGCGGAGGCTAACTCGGCTTTACTCGGCTCGGATCGCCATGAGGGGATCGACGCGTGTGGCGCGTCGCGCGGGCAAAACACTCGCCGGAATGCCGACGGCCAAGAGAAGCGCAATGGCTCGCACCAACGCTGCCGCTTCCCACGGTGCAACGCCGTACAGTTGCGACTCCATCGCGCGACCAGCGATAATCGCCAATGGAACGCCGAGACTCGCCCCAGTCGAGATCACGAGCAACGATCGTCGAAGCACGAGCCACACGACACTTCGTCTTTCCGCGCCGAGGGCCATGCGAATGCCGATCTCCGATGTACGCGCCGCGACTTGGTAGGCTTGCACGCCGTACAAACCGGTCGCGGCGATTGTTACCGCGAGCGTAGCGAACAAGGTCGTGAGCCAGGCGAGAGTCAGCTCGCGCGCAAGTCGGTTGTCCAGCATACTCTCCATCGTCTGCACCCAGCGCACGGTGACTCCTGGCGCCGCCGCATTGAGCGCCGCACTCACTTGCGGCACCAGCGCATCCGGGTGAGGTGTCGTCCGAACCGCGAGCGAAAGGAACCCCCAGTCACGCACTTGCTCGAACGGGACGTACACGGTCGGCTGAGCGGGCGCGCGCAAGTCGTAATACTTTGCGTCTGCGGCAACGCCAACGACCGTTGCTTCACCGCCAGTGCCGAAGTCGGAGTCGTGTCGAAGCCTGACGCCGATTGGATCACGGGCTCGCAAATAGCGTTTCACAAACGCTTCACTGACGATCGCGACTTGTGGCGCGCCTGCACGGTCGGCCGTCGTAATGTCGCGCCCGCGTCGAATTGGGATCCCGCTCGCCGCGAGGTAGCCAGGTGTGAGGTTGATGAAGTCGACATCCATGTCTTCACCGGGAATCGGCTCGTATCCCGGCACCGTTACTTTCTCGGGCGCCCAGCCGCCGTAAGCGATCGGAACGCGGGTCGCCATGCCGGCAACGCGAACACCGGGCAGCGCGCCCACGCGTCGCAACATCTCGGCGTAGAGTGGCCGGATACCCGTCTGCTCGTACGGTGTGCCGCGTACTTCCAAGTCACCAATGAGCATGTGCGCACTCTCGAATCCGCCGTCGCCGCCACGAAGGTTCCGCAGCGTGGCGGCCAAGAGTCCCGCCGCGGTGACGAGAACGAGTGCGAGCGAGATCTGCACGGCGACGACAGTATGATCGAGCCGGCCCGGTGCCTTCCCCACGCCTAACGCCGAGCCGCGGAGGCCGAGGATCACGTCACGGCGCGTGGCGCGCAGTGCCGGCACGAGGCCGAAGACCGCAGCGCACGCAATCGAGAGGGCCGTGGTGAACACGAAGAGCTGCGGCTGGAGCCGAAGGGTCAACACACCCTCGAGCCGAAGCAGCGCCGACGGCAAATGGCTCGCGAGCACGCGCGTGCCACCCACAGCGAGGAGCAAGCCGAGTGTGGCGCCGGCGATGGCAAGCGCGAGGCTCTCGATGAGCAACTGTTGAACAACGCGCCAACGCGAGGCTCCGAGCGAGAGCCGCACCGCGAGCTCACGTGCTCGCGCGGCCGCACGGGCGAGGAGCAGGTTGCCCACGTTCGCGCAGGCGATGAGAAGCAGTACGGCCACGCCGCCCATCAGCAAATACAACGTCCGCGCATATTCGGCACGAAGGTCCATCTTGGCGGCGGGAATGCCGCGACTGATGTCCTCCAGTCGTACGCGCTCGTCGTGCGCCGCGACGCGCCCCTCAGCGTGCGGCGCGAGCTCGCCGTTCGCGCAGCACCGCTGAAAGGCTCGATCGACGGCACGTTCCGCCGTGGCGTGCTCGCTTGCGCGAGCGACGATTGTCACCTCGAGACCGCGGGCGAGACGCTGTGGCGTCATCAACAGGTTCACCGCAGCGTGAAGTGGCATCGCCATCGCGAACGACCCACCGACGCCGAGTCCTCGAAAAGCCGGTGAGGTGACGCCAATGACCGTGAATCGCGCATGACTCAGAGTGACCGCGCCGCCGAGCGCGGCAGCCGCACTGCTGAAGTGCCGGGCGGCAAGGTCGTAGCCAAGAACGACCACTGGCGCTCCCGCGGCGTCGTCGGCGCGGCTGATCGACCGCCCTGCCGCCAATGGGACGGCCACGAGCTGGAAGAATCCTCCATCCACGGCCAGCATGTCGCCGGGTGCGCGATCCTCGCTGCCACCGACGATGACTGGCCTTGCGCCCGCACCCGTAAACGCGGCAAGCGAAACGCCGGGATTGCTCTTGAGTGTTTCGTATTCACTCATCCAGAATTCGTCGCCAGCATCGCCCGCCGCGTTCGATCGTCGCAGCTCGACCAGCTGCTCCGGTTGGCCAACGGGCAAACGTTCGAGCATCAATGCGTAGATGACGCCGAAGATGGCCGTGTTCGCGCCGATCCCCAACGCGAGCGAGATCACGACGGACAGTGTGAAGACCGGCGACCGCGACAGCGTACGCGCGGCGTAGCGAAGGTCGCGCCTAACGCTTTCCAGTGATCGGCGAAGGCGGTCGCTGAGATCGAGGCGGTGGTTGGAGTGCCGAAAGAGCGCGTGCGCTTCGTCGACGGTCCCAAATCGCCGCTCGGCTTCGGCACGGGCGTCCTGCGGCAGCATGCCCGAGGCAATCAGCTCGCGGGTGCGCAGCTCCAGATGCAGTCGGATCTCGTCATCGGCATCGCGATTGGGGTCCCGTTTGCCCGGCAACCGGAAGAGACGACGAATGCCCGGACGGATTTCAGGCGATCGCATTGTGATTTCCTGGGCTCATCGCCGCTGCCGAGGTGAAGATGGCTGCGACCGCGACGGCTGACTCGAGCATGGCCAGACCCTCAGAATAGGTCTACAGAGTCTGAGGGCAATGTCGCGCTGGCCGCTGGCTCCGTCAAGGGCAGCGTCTCCCTCACGAGCACCAAGATTGCACCGCGTCTCCTTACCATGCAGTTACTCCGTCTCAAGGTCGTCCTCGCCGCGATCGACGACGACGAGTCATCGATCAATATCCTTCGGGGCGCGCATGAGTTGGCCGCCGCGGCAAATGCGCGCCTGCACGTCGTCCACGTGGCGCCCTCCGCGGCCGCCGACACATCCGTTCGCTCAGCGCACGCCGAGCGCGAGAGTGCGATTGGCGCCATCTTCCAGCACGCCGGTCTCGAGGCCACCGATGTCTCTCTTCACCTTCCGACGGGCGATCCCGCGCACGTGATTCGCTCGCTCGCTGATTGGATCCGCGCCGACGTGATCGTTCTCGGCAGACACCGTCAGCGGGCCGACGGACGTCGTGAGATCGGCAGCACGGCGCTGCGCGTCGTCACGCATTCGTGGGCGCCCTGTCTCATTCTCTCACATTCGATGCGCCTGCCGCTCGAGCGAGTGCTCGCGCCGATTGATCTGTCGGATGTCTCACGCGGCGCGCTCGTCGTTGCGCTTTCATGGGCATCCGCGCTTCGCGGGGCCGCTGCGACCATTGGCGACACGCCTGGCGAGACGGTGGGGCTCACGGTGCTCTATGTCGACACCTCGCGCGACACGCGCGAAGGTCAAACGACGCCAAACGAGTGGCTCGATGGCGCCGTGAGCCGTTTGCGCGACGATGCGGGTGCCTGGGCGAGTGTGGGCGTCAGGAGTGAGACGAGGAGCGACCCGAACGTCCCGCGCGCCATCGCCGACTACGCGAGCCAGCATCGCCCGGATCTCGTCGTGCTCGGCACGCGCGGCGTCGGACTGGACGATGTGGGCCGCCTCGGCTCCGTGTCACTCGACGTCGCTCGCCGTATCGACGTTCCGCTCCTGCTCGTGCCACCGGCCATGTGGAGCACACACGCGGCCGCCTGATCAGCACCATACTGACTCGCGTTAGGCGCGCATCTTCCGCCGTGCGATGAAGCCGCCGATACGGGCCGCGAGATCCTCGGCCCGCACTGGCTTGGGCAGAATCTCGTCGAAGCCGATGCGACGAAAGCGTTCTACCTCGTCCTCCGCGATCATGCCGCTGAACGCGATCAGCACGGCGTCCTTGGTCCCTGGTTTTTTCTTAAAGACCTTCACGGCCTCGAAGCCGCTCACCGTCGGCATGACCAGATCGAGGAGGACGACGTCGGGCGACCAGTCGCGCGCGAGCTCCAATCCCTCGAAGGGCGACCGAGACGTACGCACCTCATAGCCCGCTCGCTCGAGAAGTCGCTGGTGCCCGTCGCGAACCTGGTCGTCGTCGTCCACGATCAGGATGCGGCCTTTGAGGGCGGCCTGAGTCTCCGTCATGAGAGAAAGACGTCCAAGCAGGCTAACCCGCAACTACTTCACCCGTGAGCCGCTCGGCGTAATCGCGCGTCAGCAATTCGCACTACTGTATTCTAAAGATACTCAACTGCGGGTGCAGCGCATCCGACAGCCGTACGCCGACCCGACGCCGCGCTACCAGCGCACGCGGACTTTGAGCAGCTTGGCGATGCCCTCGGGAGGCACGGCTTTGGAGAAGTGGAAGCCCTGCGCGAACTCACACCCCATGTTGCGCAGCAAGCGCAATTGGTCTTCGGTTTCCACGCCCTCGGCGATTGGCGTGAATCCGAGACCGCGCACGAGGCCAACGATCGTGCGCACCAGTTGTTGCGGACGATCGCCTGCGTCCAGGTGACCGATGAAGCTGCGGTCGATCTTGATCCCGTCGATCGACAGCCGATCGAGAAAGCCTAACGAGGAATTGCCGCTGCCGAAATCGTCCATGAACACTCGCACGCCAAGCGCCTGCAGCTCCGTCAACGTGCGTCTCGCCGTATCGATGTGCTCGACAAGAAGATTCTCCGTGACCTCGAGCGTCAATCGCTTTGGATCGAAGCGAAGCGACTGTAACACATCCGCGACCTGTTTCACCAAGCCGCCTTCTACGAGCTGACGAACCGAGAGGTTGACCCACACCGACTCGGGCGCGTCGTCGCCATGCTCGCGGCGCCACATCTCGCATTGCCGACACGCCTGCTCGAGCACCCAGTGGCTGATCTCCGTAATCAGTCCCGTCTCTTCAGCGACGTGGATGAAGTCAGCAGGCGGAACGAGACCTCGCTCAGGATGCTCCCAACGGAGGAGGGCCTCCACTGCAACGATCCGCCCGCTGTCCAGGGACACGACCGGCTGATAGTGAACGCGAAACTGATTCCGCTCGAGCGCGCGCCGAAGATCAGTCTCGAGACGCAAACGTCGGACGGCCTCCTCGTGCATGCGCGGATCGAAGACCTGGAATCGCGCGCGGCCTTGCTCTTTTGCACGATAGAGCGCCAGGTCGGCGCTGCGAAGCATGTGTTGAGGATGATCGTCCGCTTCGCTGTGCACCGCGATCCCAAGGCTCACCGACGCGAAGGCTTCGTCCTCGCCAACGCGGATGGGGGACTGCAGTGATGCTTGCAATCGCTCGGCGACGCGTGCCGCGTCGCTCGGCTCGCGAATGTTCTCCAGGAGAAGCGCGAACTCGTCCCCGCCGAGCCGCGCGAGCATGTCCAGGGAGCGCAGGCAGCCAGTGAATCGCCGCGAGACTTCGAGGAGAAGCTCGTCCCCGACGACATGGCCGAAGCTGTCGTTGATCGCCTTGAAGTTGTCCAGATCGAGAAACAGGACGCCAAAGCACTCCTCGGGATTGCGTCGCGCTCGCTCGACCGCGAGCCGAACTCTCTCGACGAAGAATGCACGATTCGGAAGACCCGTCAGCCGATCGTGCAGCGCATCATGACGGAGCTGCTGCTCCACCCGCTCGGCTTCCGCCGTCCGTCGCTGCAACTCGATCTCGGTGAGCGCGGAGACCGCGATCTCGCGAAAGAGACGAATCTCCTCGTCGGTCCAGTCTCGCGGCTCGGTATCGACCGCACAGAAGATCGCGGTCGCCTCACCGTCCGCCGAGACGAGACGCATACCGAGAAATCCGGCGACGCCAAAGTCACGCGCAGTCGTCGCGACGCCAGGGTTACTATCGCCGCGCGCATCACGAAGGCCCGTCGGCTTTTCGGACATGAGAATTCGTCCGGACAAACCCGATCGAAAGAGCGTACCCGGATCGTGCGTGAGCCAGCGTGGAATCACGGGCCCCGCGGCGAAGCATCGTCGATCGTTTCCGAGCAGCGCAACGAGGGCGGTCGGGACGTGCAACACGGTCGACGCCAGGCCCGTGACGCGCTCCAGAGCTGCCGCGAGCGCGCCGTCGAGCGTTGGAATCGCGCGCCCCTCGCTTGGCAACGCGAATGGCGCGAGCGTGGGCGGGGGCGGGTCGGCCACGTGTTCGCGGATCATCGCTAGCAGGACTCGCTGCGCCCCCAATCGTAACGGCTGAAACTCGCGCAACCTTGCGTCTGACAAGGACAACGGTTGCTTGGCGATCGTGGCGGGGATTAGATTGCGCCTCTCCCCGACGCTGGACAGCGGTCGGGCCTGGAGAGGTGGCCGAGAGGCTGAAGGCGGCGGTTTGCTAAACCGTTATACGGGGTTAAACCTGTATCGAGGGTTCGAATCCCTCCCTCTCCGTGAAGGCCAAAGCCCCCGCGCGTTAGCGCGGGGGCTTTGGCTTTCACGGAGAGGGAGGGTCGCTC
>DATEGN010000520.1:0-11572 GCA_035280125.1 Gemmatimonadaceae bacterium
GAGCCGGGCGCTCTGACCCGTGCCGAAGTGCAGCGAGGGCCTGCCGCGCGGCAAGTTGCTCAGCGCATGGAGAATTCTCTCGGCGTCTTCCGGCACATCGACAATGGTCTCGTACCGAAAGCGATTGAGTTGCCGACTTCCGATATTGACAGTCGGAACACCGTACACTGGTGCTTCGTGCATTCCCGAACTCGAATTCCCGACGATCGCAGTCGCGTGGCGCAAGAGCGTCAAGTAGTACTCGAAGCGCATCGAGGGGAGCAAAATGAATCGAGGATTCGAACGGAGTTCCTCGAGTTCTTCCATGATCACTTCTGAACCGCTGTCGTTATTGGGGTATATGACCACGTAATTGAGGCCGGAGCGTAAAGCGGCCGACACGACTGCCTGTGCGTGAGCGCGCGTGTGCCGGAGCTCGGTCGTTACGGGATGGTACGCGAGAAGTGCGTATTGGTCATAAGGGATTGCGTAGCGCGCCTTGACATCGGCCAGCGCAGGCAGATTCTCCGAAAGCATGATGTCGATGTTCGGCGAGCCGATGACATGGACGGAGCTGTCGAGCTCTCCCATCTGCACGAGTCGACAACGCGCCTCGTCATTCGAAACGAAATGCAAGTGTGCGAGCTTCGAGATGGCGTGGCGAAGGAGCTCGTCGATGGTGCCGGACAGCTCGCCGCCCTCGAGGTGCGCGACCAAGATGTTGTGCAACGCGCCGACGATTGCACCGCCGAGCGCTTCGATGCGATCCCCATGAACGACGATCAAGTCCGGCCGGAATTCGCGAACGTAGTGTCCGAACCCGCGAATGGTGTTCGCGAGGACGACGTCCATGCCGCGCTCGGTGCTATCCTGGTTGATGTACGTGAAGACGTTCGGGATGCCAGCCTTATGGATCTCGTTGACTGTCAGGCCGTATCGCTTGAGCACATGCATGCCTGTCGCGAAGACATCGCATGCAAAGCCAGGAGTAGCCGCCACGGCCTGCATGAGTGCCTTCATCTTTCCGAAATCCGCGCGCGTTCCAGTCAGAAACAGGACGCGTCGCTCGCCGGTTGGCGTTTCCAACTGCGAGCTGAAGAAATCAGACGACATCGGCCCAAGCCAGTTGTTGGTTTGCAGGAATGGCAGAGCGGCTCCGCCGGCCGACGAGGTCCTCGAAGTGCTTCGCCTTGATCTCGCCGGTACCGGGTCGCTTCACCCAGATATTCTCAGCCGTCAGCTCCTCTCCCTCGGAGATATCTCGGATCGAGACCACGCACGCGTACGCAAAGTCGATCGTCGGCTGTTCCTCCGGCAGAATGGATTTGTCGCCGCCAAGCGCCTGAAAAACAGCCCGCGATCCCTCGACCAGCTCATGCAGTTCGCGCGGATCCAGAGAGATGGAAACGTCCGGCCCCGGCCAGTCCTTTCGAGACGTGAAATGCTTCTCCAGGATCGATGCGCCGAAGGTCACCGCCGCAAAACATGTGTAGGCACCTAACGAGTGATCACTCAATCCCAGGACGGCATCGGGAAAGGCTCGGTGCAGATCGTTGATCCCACCCAACCGCACCTTCGTGTATGGCGTCGGGTACATCGATGTGCAGTGGAGCAACGCGAACGGGACCTTCGCGCTGCGTAGAATCGAGACCGCGGGTTCTATCGAAGCGAGGTCGTTCATCCCGGTGCTGAGAATGACGGGCTTACCAAAACCCGCGACGTGCTTGATCAACGGATAATTGTTGCACTCGCCGGAGCCAATCTTGTACGCCGAGACGCCGAGTCGCTCCAGGCGATTCGCGGCGGCGCGGGAGAACGGCGTACTCAGATAGAGTAGTCCTTTCTGCTCCGCGTACTCTTTCGTCTCGCGCTCCTCAGCCTCGGTGAGCGCGCATCGAGACATGATTTGCCAGATTGACTCGTCCGCGTTACCGGGAACGACATTGTTCGGAATCATCTCATCTTCGATGACGTGCGACTGAAACTTCACGCATTCACAACCTGCAGAATGCGCGTCATCAATCATCTGGAGCGCCTTCTCCAGGCTCCCTTCGTGGTTGATTCCGATTTCGGCGATGACAAGCGGTGGATGATCAGGCCCGACCGTGCGGCCGCCAATCTTCAGTGTTGGTCTCATGTGTGAATCGCGCTCAGCGCGCGTTGCTTCAGGAAATATTCGGCGAGAGCAAAATCATGAAGCGAGTCGATGTCGACCGACGCCTCGACGCTCATGCAATAGGGCCGCGCGCGAACACCCCAAATCGATTCTTGGGCGCGCAGTACTTCGTTCCACGTCACGTAGACCGCCCCGTTCTCCCGGTACACGGTCGGCAACTGCTGTCGCGGCGTACCTCGCGGTACACCTGGAAAAATCGGAGAGAGTGAATCGTTCGCAATTTGGAACATCTTGTATGGCGTATGCTCCGGCTCGCAGACACCGATCACCGAGTCGTACTCGGGCGTGAGTAGCGCGATGGCATCCGAGAGGTCGCGCGTGCCACGCAGTGGTGACGTGGGTTGAACGGTTACCACACGGCTCGGCTGTTCCTCGTCTGCCATTTCGTCGAGGACGTGCAGCAGAACCGGAAGCGTCGGCGTGTTGTCCTGCGCCAGCGCGCGAGGCCGGAGAACCACTCTTGCCCCATAGCAGCGCGACACTTCGGCGATCTCGTCGTCATCAGTCGAAACGACCACGTCGTCGATACACGCTGTCGCCTGCGCACACTCTATCGAATAGGCAATGAGCGGCTTGCCGGCGAGTTCGCGAACATTCTTTCGCTGAACTCCCTTTGAGCCGCCGCGTGCGGGTATGACGGCGAGCACGCGCCCGTTCTCATCACGTTTATAGTCGCCCACCTGAATCCAGCTCTCCTTCCACGGTCGATTGGAGCGGCTCTGAGTCGCCGAAATCAAAGCAAGTCTGGGACGACCCTAGCGTCGCGCTCATCCTGGGACCGCGGGCCTGACATGTCATTGTCACTACACGTTATGCACGATCGGAGAGCAAGCCGTTGCAGGCTGCCCGGCCTCGATCACTGTGGCATCAGCGCAACGCTTCCACGGTTGTCGCCACAGATTTCGGGCCCGCCTTCCGGATCGAAATCGCAGTCGATCGCTGTCGCGAGCGCTTTGTCATCCGATCGTGCCGAGCGTGCCGGCGACGCGCGTGCATCTTCGCTTGTTACTTCGATTTGTGACGCCGTTGCGCCGTTACGACAGTTCTGAATCTGCTAACTTTTTCTTGTGCTCCGTTGGCACGATGGTGGCGAACAAGTGATTTTCGCCGCACCTCGTGTGACTCTCTTTCGCAGCCCCGCATGTACGGAATCGGTGGCACTAGGAGATTGAATTTTGCAGGCTCGAGTGATCGAAAGGTTCGCACTGTCGCCGACGACAGTGTCGCGTACGTCGCCGCGCCCCGACCTGTCAGAGAAATGGTCGCGCGTCGAGGCGATCGATATGGTGCGCGGGACAGCGATGCTTTTCGTCTGTCTCGCTCACTTTTCGGGAGCGTACCTCGCCCCCCGAGGCATCAGCTCGTCGGAGCTCTTTGCGATCGTGAGCATGATCGCCTCCCCGAGCTTCATGATCATCAGCGGCATGACTGCCGGCTTTTTGGGGGCGAGTCATCCGCTGGCGCTACCGCACTTGCGGCGGCGATTGCTCGATCGTGGTCTGTTCTTGCTCCTCGTTGGTCACCTCCTGCTCGCGCTTTCGCAAGCCGAGCGCTCTGGCGGAATCCTGGCCGCTTGTCGCCTGAGCTTCATCACGGACCCGATCGCCATCGCAATCATGTTCGGCCCGCGGATGGTCGGGCGAAGTCGTGCCACGACGCGAGTTGTGCTGGCGCTCGGTCTCCTTGTCCTAGGATGGAGCCTTGTGGTGTTGTGGCATCCAACGAACGGAGTGGGATGGGCCCTCAAGAGTTACACGGTTGGAACGGTCGCCCCAGACGCGTCCGGATTGCGTCCGGTGTCCTTTCCGCTTTGCGAATGGATTGCGGTTTACCTATTAGGAACCGTTCTTGGCGAACATGTCGGGCAGCTCTTTCGCAGTGAGCCCGATGTCGCGCGGCGACTCTTTCTTCGCACGGGGCTGGCGTCGAGCGGAGGCGGCCTCTGGCTGTATTTCAGCGCGAAGGAGCTCGCGAAGTTCAAAGTCATGCACGCGGGCGTCGCAACGAGTCTTTACCTAACGAGCCCGACTCAGAAATTCCCGCCAGGCCCGGCGTATCTGCTCTTTTTCGGCGGCTGCGGATTGATGCTCATGTGGCTGGTGCTTTACCTCGAACGGCACCAGCGCTTTCCCGCCATCCTGCGATTTCTGCAACGCTTCGGTCAAGCGTCACTCATCGTGTACCTCGTACAAGCCTTCGTCTACGGCACACTGATTCGGGAAATCGTCTACACTCGGTGGTGGCCCGCGGTGTTTTTCATCACCCTCGCACT
Organism: Gemmatimonadaceae bacterium; assembly: GCA_035280125.1. Classification (GTDB taxonomy): domain Bacteria; phylum Gemmatimonadota; class Gemmatimonadetes; order Gemmatimonadales; family Gemmatimonadaceae; genus AG2. Next base: position 4,428 of record DATEGN010000520.1, read on the forward strand.
TCTCGGAGCGGTCGCGGCTGCGTGGTGCCGCATCGACGGCAATCGTTTTCTTACGGTTGGCATCACATCACTTCTGGACAGGCGTGCGCAACGAAGGAAGCTCGCGCTATACGGTCGAGCAATCGAAACCGTCAGGCGTTAGGTCCGGCTTCTCAACACGTTGAGCAGAAACCTGGGCGTACATGAGGAGAATTACATCATGTCCGCAGAACTCAGCGCGTTACTCGAGCCAGCGCTCGAGATAGCCACCTCGTCCTCGTCAAAGGCACTGTACTCCGGCAGGTAAGAGTATTCGGCATTCAAGCCGACCGCCTCGCGGACGTCGTTGGCGACGACGCCGAGCATTCGCACGGGGAACCGCCCCAGCAACTCCAGCTTTTGCCGCGCGAGATGGCCATCGGTGCGTGCGAGTCTCACCACAAAAAGGACGTTGGTGGTTGCAACACAAAGCGCGAGCGGATCCATGCCGGCGGCAAGCGGAGGACTATCAATCAGAACGACGTCGTAGTCCGCTGCGAGGCCGGCGACCAATCGGCGGAACGCCTCAGAGACAAGGAGTTCCGGGGCACTCGCGAGTCGGGAGCCGCGCGGAAGCAACGAAAGCTTCGGATGCGATGTAGAACGCAGTGCAGAAGTGAGCGTGACTGCGCCGATCAGCACATCAACGAGACCGGGCCGCCGATCAGTCGCGAACGTGGAGTGCAGGCAGCCACGCCGGAAATCGCCGTCAATCAGGAGCGTGCGATAACCGCCTTCAGCGAACGACAGCGCGAGATTGGCGCTCACCAACGACTTCCCTTCTGATGCGCTCGCGCTCGTGACAGTGAGCATGAGCGGTCGTGATTGATTGGCGGCGTAACAGAGGTTCAGTCGAAGTGATCGGAACGACTCGAGCAACTGCGCCACGTTCGCGGGGTCCGATTTCCGTCCCTGCGTCGTGTGCGGAACAGCACCGATGATGTTCAAGCCGAGGCGCTGACCAATCTGTTGAACGTAGCGCAGTCGCTTATCCAGTTGATCCAACAACAGAGCCAGGGCCACTGCGCCGGCAATCGAGCCGAAAACGGCCAACACAAAGAACTGGCGTCCGCGATTCGATATCGGATCGTCGGGCACACCCGCTGCGTCCAACACGGCTAGGTCGGGCTCGATACTGAGCTCGGCGAGTTGTGCTTCCTCGAAGCGATTCCGAAGCATGCTGTACAACTGTGAGCGCGCTTCGACATTTCGCGTCAACCGGACTTCCTCAACGGTTCGTGACGGAATCTGCTGCAGACTGGCCGACTCTGCGCCGATCTGTTGCTCGAGATCGTCCTCGCGACGTTTCAGTTGACTGACGATCGTCGTGACCATCTCTGGAATCGCATGATCCCGCAACTGAGCGAGTGCTACGCGCTCGTCCTTCACACCTTGGTAGTTGTCGGTGAAGGCCAGCAGATCACTACGAAGCTGAGCATCCTTCTTCGTGTATTCCTCGAGTAACGTGCCGATTTCTTGTGCGCCTCGCTCCGTTGGCAGTACCTGCCACAGTGCTTCGACCTTGACCTTGCCGCTCTGAATGTCGGCCAGAGTGGCCTCGAGCGCGGCGCGCTGCTGCGCAACCGTCTCGCGTGACATCTTCAGACTGAAGTAATTCGTAATCACCGGGTTTCGCGTGACGCCAATGCCGCCGTTGATCGGAGTGCCGCTCTCTGACGGCAACGTGATCGTCTGCATGCGAAAGCGCTCGAGATCGTCGTCTGCCTGTCGCAGCGCCGTGCCGGCGTAAGACAACTGCGTCTCGAGTGCTGATCGGACTTCGGTGAGGTTGCGACGCTTGAACTCATTGGCCGTCGTGACCAAGTGATTCATCACGGTGTTCAAGATCAGCGCAGCGCGCCAAGAATCCGTGTCAGTTGCGTACACACGCATCAGATTCCCATCGCGAGGCACTTCCGCGTGCACATGCGTTCTCAGCTCGAGCGCCGCCTGCACCGGTGTGATCAGCGTGAATGCAACGGCGCGACCTTTCGGAAGCTGGTCGGCCGATGGCATCCAGCGCATGCCGATTTTCCGACCGATCGAGTCGCCTGCCGTGCCACTCTCAATCAGGAGGTTCTTGGTTCCTTTGACGGCATGCAGGGAATAGTGTTCGCCCGTCGAGTCGATGCGCAGAACGTAGGAACCGGGGCGAACGGAGTCGGCTACATTGATCGAGGCGAAGATCTGATTGTCGCGAGCGTTCGACGTTGCGATATAGAGGTGGAGCTCGCGCACGGTTCTCCCCAACACGGCGTAGCTCGCAAGCAGATCCCCCCAGGAGTTCGTCGGTAGCAGCGCGCCAGCGCGCACGGGGCCTCGCTGTGGGCTTTGAGCGGAAATCCACACCTTTCCTTCCGCTTCATACACCGCCGCAAACTGCTTTCGAAGGAAGAAGGCAGCCGTGCTCACGACGAGCACGATGACCGTGATCAGCCATTTGTACCTGAGGACCGCAGCCAGTGAGCGTTTGAGCAGGACGCTCGCTTCCATCTCGCCATCGTCAGATGCGACGGGCGTTCCCAAACCAGTGCCGGGTGATAGCGTCACAGCGCTGGAGTGGTGCATGGGAAGATGATTTGCGGCGTACGGTTCGGGCGAATGCATTCGAAGAATTCAGAAGAAGACCAACTGCCTGTTTGCCCGGTCATGAACCCCCTGGCAACGTCGGCAGGGGTCATAGCAAGAGTCAGCCCGCTTGTTCAAATCGTTGTGCGCGCACGGAGAAGCGGTTTTGACGCGCGCCAACTGTTGACTTCATGCGACAGGTTTGTCGCGGTGCCGTGTCCGCGCAGCGAAAGCCACGCCGCGTGAACCGCGCCATTCCAAGTGTTTGCTCGGCTTACCGCCCCGCGCTTCGCCGAGGTTATACGATGGTCCATTGTAGTGCCGGTGAAAGACCTGTGTAGGAATTGCTCAACATTCGCGAACGTCTGCTCGACATGTTTCCCGGTGTCCTCGATGCAACCATGATGTCCCTCAAGGAGTTGCGCCGTTGCAACCCCAAAGAGGGCCACAAGCACGCGATGTGCGTTTCCGCGGGCGCCACGAGCGAGCGCACCGCTATCCGCAGAGCGATCCCATGGAAGCCGAAGCAACCTTCGCGTCAACTGCCGTCGAGCCGTTTGCAGGACACTATTCGCCCATCCTCGCCGGGCGATCGCGCCGAGTGGGTCTACATGAGCCGGTCGCGCCGTGCGTTCCTCGCTCTCGTAGCGAATGGGCGAACCGAATCGTGAATGTACTCCTCGCAATCGTCGCGCTCGCAGCGCTGAGTCCTCTCCTGCTGCTCATCGCGATTGTTGTGAAGGCAACCTCACGCGGCCCTGTGCTGTACACGCAGCAAAGAGTTGGTGTCAATCGACGTCGTCGCAGAACGCAGGCGCTGTTCGACAGACGCGGCACCGATGCGGGCGGAAGGGTATTTACGATTTACAAATTCCGCTCGATGTGCGTCGACGCCGAAAAGGGATCCGGGGCCGTGTGGGCGACGCTGAATGATCCGAGAGTGACTCTCGTCGGACGAATCCTGAGACAGTCTCGCCTCGATGAGCTCCCTCAGTTGCTCAATGTAATTCGCGGCGACATGAACATCGTCGGCCCGAGACCGGAGCGGCCGACCATTTTCGCTGAGCTTCGGACACGAATCGAAGACTATCCGATCCGGCAACGCACGCGTCCGGGCATCACCGGTTGGGCGCAAATCAACAATGCCTACGATGCGTCCATCGATGATGTGCGCGCCAAGGTTCGCTATGATCTGGAATACATCGAGCGCCAGTCCTTGCTCGAGGACGTGAAGATCATGCTGCGCACCGTCCCCGTGATGCTGTTCAAGCGCGGCGGCTGGTAACGCGGCTCGCGTTAGCCGCGTGCGGCCGCGGCTCGATGCCCCGTTAGGATGCGAACGAGGACCGTTAGGATGCGAACGAGGAGACGTTAGACTCCACGGTCAGACGTGACTGTCCTTTCGCAAGCCGTGCCGCAATCGATGTAAATCGAAATTCACTCAGCAAGAGCTCCAGGCGCCGCGGCGTGTCCTTGAGCCCCCGATAATGACGCATGCGCGTCAGCGGTCCGACTTTCATCCGCGGCTGAGCGGCATCGAGCTCCCAAGGGTGAATGTAGAAGACGCCGGGAATGCCCTGCGAGGAGTGCTCCTCGAATGCGCGTCGAACGACCGCGAAGGGGAACTGGCGGAAATATCCGCCGCCCGCAACTGGAATTCGGAAACTCCCCCACAAGCTCGTCGCAAGCGGGAATTCGAGAAGCGTCCCGTTGACGCACTGCTTCACGTGAGCAATCGGCGGAGCACCGGGCCAGCCATAGTTCGAGCGTCGAATGGGAAAAACACTCGAATCATACGTGTAGCCTTCTTCGAGCAAGATCTCGAAGGCAAACTGAGAGTCTGGCGTGATTGAAAAGCTCGGCGCGCGATAACCCGCGACTGGCTGACCGCTGATGTCTTCCAGCAGCAGCTTCGACGCGCGAACGTCCTCGCGAAACTCGTCTGGTTGGAGCGTCGTGACACGGTGATGCCACCATCCGTGTGAGGCGACCTCATGGCCCGCCGCCGCAATGCGTCGCACAACATGCGGGTGTCGGTCCGCTACCCAGCCCAAGATGAAGAATGTCCCGATCACATTCCGTGCGGCCAACAGATCGAGTAGCACCTCGACATTCTGCGTAACTCGACTGGGCAGCCTGGGCCATTCACTACGCCGGATCACGCCCTCAAAGGCGTGAACCTGAAAATATTCCTCCACATCTACAGTGAAGATGTGAGTCGTCGACATAACTGATGGTAAGGTGATCCCGCGAGACTTCTTCTAACGTCGCTCCGGCGCAGTTTGCACAATGACTGCCACGGCAAAGCGCTCGGTGCGTCGCGGACGCGTGTGAGCTATCTCACGGTGCGACAAGCATTAACGTCGACGAAGGGATCGCGCTCCGAACATCGATGAAAGGCAGGTGTTGTTTCAGTCCAACAGCGAATTGGCGGACCGGCACTGCGACTCTGCACGACGAGCTGACAACGAGCGCGAGCAAGATGTCACGCCAAGATCTCCGTGAGGTATCGGCTCGATCGACGCAAACGGAGCAGCGCTGAGGCAGGTCGCCCGCGTCCCTGGAGCAGCGTTTTCTCATCGAATGCGGACAAAAGGTCCAAGGAGACAAGCCACGGCCGGATCGCACGATGACCGCATCGCTCTGGCTGCATGGCGAGCGTCCAGAGAGCTCGATTGAGCCGCGCCGAAGGACAACCAACGTCACTGCGCGCGAGCGCTCGTGCGAAGTGACGGGTAAGCGGTCGCCGGACGAATTCGGGAATTCCCGGTGCCAGCCGACGCAGAACTGCCTCGGGTACGGCGACGCTCGCGAGAGATTGGCCGAGTCGTAACGTCCAGTAACAGCAGGTCGAGGCTCCCCATTCCTCAGCGGTCCGCGCGAAATGAGTCCAGTCGAGAACATCGCGCGCCGCCAGGTGCGACAAGTCTCGGAACGCGTGCCAGGCACCCAGATTGAGCATGTGCGCCCACGCGAAATGAATCGCGATGTGTACGGCATGATGCGACGGATGCATAACGAGCGCGTGTCCGTTGCCGACTTTGACCCGTCGGGCCGCGCGCCAGATCACGTCGTCAGTGAAATGAAACGGGTGGCCGAGTGGCAGCACTCCGCGATGAATCTCGAGACGCAGTCCACTCGCGGTCAGATCGCGAAGCGGCGGCAGATGATGATGCGTGTCGTAGCGCTCGTCGCCCGGGAGCTCGGGATCGAGAGCCCAGCCCTGCTTCAGCATGATGGCCCGCGCCTCGTCCGCTCGATCGGGCGCAACGAGAAGATCGACGTCCTTCATTGGACGCGCCTCGAACGAGCCATACAGCGTGTACGCCAGTGCTGCACCCTTTAACAGCAGCGGCTCTATGCCGGCCTGATTCAATGCTGCGATAGAGTCCTCGACGCGCTGCTGAAGGCGACGCATCCGAAACTCGCGATCGAGCGAAAGTATCGCGATCTGGCGCTCCACCTCCACCGGGATCGCGTCGCCGTCACGATCCTTCAGGCGACCACGCAACGCGATGAGTGCATTCTCATCCGAGGCAAATTGAACAAGCCGGCGCCAGTCGCCGACCGAGGCGAAACTCATCCCTTGGTGGGGAGTGCGCTCGCGCGCCGCGAGACGAAAAACGAGATCAACCTCGGGATGTGGCGAAATCACGGTATCCTCAAACCGTCGTGACGGCGCAACGTTTTCGACGAGTCGTGTAACGACCGTCCGCGAAACGCACACGCACCATCCGATTCAGACCACATCGACCAGCTGAAGCGATATCATCTCGGAGAGAAAGTCGAAGAGCGCAGCTTCACACTCGGTCGCACCGATAGCGTCATACTCCGAGAGCAGCGCATCCCGGATTTCCAGTACGGTTCGCGCCTCCTGGACGTGCCTCCAGATACAAGCGGCCACTTCATTTAGCCCGTAGTACTCGCCGTCGCGCATGCTGAGAAGCACCGCCTCGTCAGCGACATTGCAGGACACCTGCTGCGGCGAGGCCCGAACTATTGTAGTCAGGGCAATATTCGGCATGCTGCTCAGCATCGTCATTTCGCGCGGCTCCATTCCATGATCTGCCGTACCACTTCGTCCAATTTCGCGACCTCTCGCACGGCACGCAGAGTCCATACAGGCACAGTTGCGGCCACGGCCGCCGCCGCCGTGAGTTGGGATCCCGCGGCTCGCAAGCCGACCAGCGAAGCCGGAAGCTTGGTCTGGTGCGCGAGTGCAATCGTTGCCTCGCTGGGCGAGAGCAATTGGCGCATTGCCGGAGCGGCCGCCGCGTCTCTCGAGGTCGGGCAAAGTACGTAGATAGCCCGCAGCGTAGTCGATCCGCGGGCGAGTGCCTCACCAGCGAATCCGATTGCCGTTGTCTTCACCCCAGGGATCAGCGTATCGCAGATGCTGCCTAACGGAAGCGCCGCGGCCATGTCCGCCCAGAGCCGTACGCTGGCGACGCCCGGACGAACCGTGGCAGGATTACCCGCGCGAACTACGAGCAGGTCATCACCAATGAGACGGCCACCGGCGGCGGTCAGCGCAGTCGCAAGAGTGGACTTACCATGAT